>CBDUQO010000294.1:0-1576 GCA_965369365.1 uncultured Methanosarcinales archaeon | reverse complement strand
CCATGAAGTAGATGGCGGAGACACTGGACCAGTACAACAACGGCGAACTCTGTACCCTATAGGGTTAGCCGTTAAGGAACAACGAAAGGTGAACTCAGGTCTGACCTGAGTTCTTTTTTTTCTTTTCCTATCGTATCTTTTCCTCGTATGTTTATTTTATCACAAAAAACAGGTGGCTAAGCCTTCATTTTTGCGTAACTTTCAAACTCAAGACGATGGCAGTACGCATCTGCATGGGTGTGGATCCAATTGGGGTTGACGGCGAGAGCAGGATGACGGTTGTAACATTGTGCGGCGATCTCAATTGCGATGAACCACTCTCGACTGCGGATGTGGCGCTTGCTCTTCAGATGGCTGCTAACAACACTGATATCGATTTTTCAGCGGATGTGAATTCGGATGGGGTGGTTACCCTAGTCGATGCGCCATTGATCTGGCAGTCTATGATCTCAAAAGCCGCGCCGGCACGACATTCTTCGCGGTCAGATCCCCGTAATCCTCACACACATGCACCACATCCACCCTGCCGCCGTTGACCAGTACTTCGGTGCACCTCATCACCCGTTGTACTGGGAATCCAATCGAGAACCGATAAGCACCCGAATCGAGCACAGCGATCACGTTGCCCGGTTCAATTGCTGGCAGCATGCGTTCCTTTGCAACGATATCGCCTGATTCGCAGATCAGTCCCACGACGTCATACATCCCCGCCTCCTTGATGCCTGCCTTGTTTACAACCTCCTGGTATGCATCATACATTGCCTGGCGGATCAGCAGGTCGAGACCGACGTCAACACCAACGAAGTTCTTTGCCGACCGCTTCACCGTGTTAACGCCTGTACGAAAGATTCCTGTGTCGCAAACGATGTATCTGCCGGGTTCGAGCACGAGTCTCGGCGAGATTCCGATAGCATGAGCGGGCACAATCGAAAATTCCAGTGAAATCATTATATCCTGTAACTACTCCGGTACCTAAACCACTATCGGGGGACTTCACTATGCAGGAACTACCCGGGACATGAGGCATACTGTAACCAACAGGGAATTTAACCGCAGAGTGTGCAGAGGGGCGCGGAGGGGAAATAAACGGTTAAGTGCTCTGCGTTCCTCTGCGATCTCCGCGGTGATAAAACACTGGATTTTTAGACAGCGTCGCATGAGCGTTCCTCAAATATCGGAAGGATCGTATCCGCAAGATCATCGGGCTCATACGCTTTCATCTCCTCCTGATACGGGATTCCGATCCTGCCACCGAGATCGACGAATTCGAGATCGATTCCAAACCTTGTGATCCGTTCGACGAGATTCATCATCCGTGCCACAGCTTCGCCAAATGGCGAGACATCAAGAATCTGCGATCCGATGTGGCAGTGTATCCCGACCGGGTTCACTCCTGAAAGCTCCTTTGCCTCCCCCCGATGCTTGCAACACGCCCTTATACGCGATCCCGAACTTCGAGGTCGCAAGACCCGTTGCGATCTTCGGGGGGGGGGCGCCAGGCGAGACATCGGGATTGACTCTAAATGCAATATCAACATCCCTCCCGGATCCCTCAGCGAGCTCGGACAATGCATGC
>CBDUQO010000293.1:0-1635 GCA_965369365.1 uncultured Methanosarcinales archaeon | reverse complement strand
GCGGGATTCTGATCATCTGCCTTCCGTCGATTTCGAAGGTCACATTGAAGTCGTGCGCATCGCTCCTGCCGTCGTTTCTGATGGTGGCGTTGATCGAATGGTGTGCTCCTACGACGGTGCTGGCGGGGGCGGTCAGGTTGATTATGTTGAGGTCTGGCGGGAAGATCAAGCGCAGGAACGCGTTGTTCGGCATCATGTAATTACCCTTGCTATGAATCTCAGCAAGGTTATCCCCACGCTCTAAGTCATCGGTCACATCCTCCCATATATCATTGGTGAGAGCTATCCCGGTGTCGCGGTAATGATACTTCCAGTAACCACTCACCCCATCGGAGTGTATCCTGGAACCTATCGATTGACCATTGAATTCAAGTGCATCATCGCTTGGTACGCCATACGCAGCATAAAAACCCAGAACTGTTAGCAGCGATGCATTCACATTCTCTGTATCGTCTCGTTCAACATCATCAAATGCTGCAGTCGTGATGCAATCACCACTTGGAAGACCGGTTGGGTATCTACTATTTTCAGCCATCACAATATCAGCCCCCTCGTTGACCCAGTACTTTGTGAACGGCTCATCCTCATCCTCGTACACCACCAGAAGACCAATCGCGTGTATACCCACGCTCCAGTCCGATGTAATCCTCGCAGTCGCTTCATTCTCGCCTTTTGTGACATAATCTGTCACATCATAACTGTACAGTCCATAGCCAACATCCATCCCTGTGGCGATTGGATTATCAGAATAGTTTCCAGCCATGGTAAGGCTATGACCATTGAATGTCGCATCAATACCTGCCAGAACCGGATTACCAGGATCCCATGTAAACCAGTACACAAACAAACGTGCAAATTCTATGCCGCCGGCATCATCAGGGACAACTCCGGTGTATGTGACGGTTTTCTCCCCTCCGGGAGGCATCATACCACTATACTGACACGAAGGTTCATCTCCAACCATATACACCACCCTGCCATTGACCTCTCCCTGCGCGACATTGATCAGCTCGCCGCCGCCTGTGTATCCGCTGGAATTATAAACATATACATTCTCAAATGTGAAATTATTATATTCTCCCCATGGATATAACTCGCTTGACTCACAGACATCACCTGATGAATCTGCTATCAGAAACACGGTGTAGTTTCCGCCAATCTCAAACTTATCGTTCGGATCGAACTCGAACCGTATCGGCAACTCTTTGTCGGCACAGAGCGGTTCTTCAACATGCTCTGTTATATTGAACACAGCTTCGCCAATCGTGCCATTCGGATACCTGTTCCGAAACTCAAGCGTAACATTGAAATCGCTGACCGGAACTACTATACCGTCCTCAGAACCACCGTTTGTGATATATCCATCTATTTTGAACTTCTCCGCATCCAGACTCAACATAGTGTCCTGTGGGCTGACAAACTTTATCTTTTCTGCCATGAGATCCGCATACAAGAGCATGCTCTCCTCGTTGTTATCCTCATTAATTTCGGTGATGTTGTTGTCAGGATCCACGGTCACATTTATCATCTGCGGGCACTCGTACTCCCACGGTATCTCGACAGACTCGCGCCCGCCTGCGGGAAGATACTCGATCACTTCATCCGAGACATTTCCCCACCTGTATTTGTCGATCT
>CBDUQO010000292.1:0-1690 GCA_965369365.1 uncultured Methanosarcinales archaeon | reverse complement strand
TGTTTCATCTGCATTTCAGGTGTTGAGGGCATATCACTCTCGATCACCATTTTCTCATTTTTATTGTGAAAATGATGCGGAAAAGTTGTTACATGCGACCAGACCTTATGCGGCGCATTATCGTAGCGGTATATCGTCCCATCTATTTCGAATCGGTTCCAGTGGTATGAATATCTCCCGGAAACAGAAATCCATACATCTGCAAAACTCCCATCGACCAACTCGATCCTCAATTTAGCAGGTTCGCCTGAAGGAAGTCTAAATAGTCTTGTTCCCACGACCACTTCTTTAAATTCTCTCGCAATCGATTCAAGTGATAGATATATCTTCAACATGCGAGAGTTCCATTTTTAAGTTATCTATTGAGTTTTCAATATTTTCAAGAGTGATCAGATCCTCCCAACCGGGATGTTCGGAGATACTGCCGTCCTGCACCCTCTTTTCAAATTCATCCAGAGAAGGTACCTGATATCTGGACATAATTTCCAGTCTGTCCCTCATACATGCTTTGATTCTGGATTTGATGTACTCCATGATACCTTCCCGAATAAGCGTCTCTTCAGTCATTCCAAGATCTCGTGATAAATGCGCAACGGATTTGATGGTGCTTGCCATGAAAAACTCCTTTGATTTCATATTCCGGGTGCCGTATATTAAAAGTTGCCCCGTCCGGGGCGCTCTCAGTTCATACTGGTAATCAGGTATACACAATCAATAACCGGTGTTGCAACCACAGTCTTTGCGGTATCCGCTATGGGGGCATATCTCATCGGGTGAAGCTCGTTTCCACCCTCTCTATCCGCACCATCTCGCAGTCTCAAGAGCCCATCTCCGATACGGCAGAAATTCGATTCCCCCCTCCGGAACAGGCATGGTCTTGCTCTGGTTCCGGGTGACCACCAGCCCGCAGTCCAGATCGAACCTGCGCATGGCAAGCCGCAGTCCATCAACCTCCCGCGCTTTCGTGTCGGCGTCCGAAACGTCCGAACAGACCGTTGATCAATGCGTTGTTCTTATGAGGTCGAGGAATACCGCAGTCTCAAGTAATTTTCCGCGATACTATGGGAAACGAGGAGACGGTGCCAGTTCCGACATGTCGTATGAAAATATGGTTTTTTGTAGGATATAGTCTAAAGCAGAATCGGTCTCATGAGGTAGTAGAAAGTATTATATACTAAATGTAACTAATACTTTACATAACGAAATGGAGGCATTACAAAATGTCTGACAACACAAACAATAAAAGAATCTATACAATCTGGCACATAGCAGCGTACGTACTCAGTGTCAGCAGCGTGCTTGCCGGGATGCTCACATCAAATATGATCATCGGATTGATCGGCGTTGGTATCGGGGTCGTCATACTGATCAGCGCGAGACAGAGGTACAGAGTCGTGACACACGACGAACGAACACTGGAGATTAGCAGAAGGGCAGCAAGTGCCGCATTCAGCGTATTTGTGATTGGACTGATAGCGCTCTACATGCTGAACCGCTTTGTTCATCCATTCATCGGGGCGATGAGTGGAGATGCGGTTGGTGATTGGCTTGGGGCTCTCGGGATTTTGATGCTGTACTGCCATCTCGGGTTCTATGCGTACTACAGATGGAAGATGTAGATTCCGATGAAGAACAAACTGAAGGTCTTCCGGGCGATGCACGACCTGACCCAGGAGGATCTCGCGGAGAA
>CBDUQO010000291.1:0-1703 GCA_965369365.1 uncultured Methanosarcinales archaeon | reverse complement strand
ATTTGTAGTATCAGCACAATTACAACCTCGAATAGCAAGATCGATCAGAGGAGAGAATGAGACATGTTGGAAAAAGAACCTGTGATTGTGGTTGCCGGAGACGTGACCGTTGATTGGTTTATGTACCCTGTCGATACCAGCGACGAAGGCGAGAACTGGCGCCAGTACATGTCATCACATGCAGACGCACTCCCGGGTGGTGCGGCATTGTTGACCAAGTTCACCAAGCAGTCGCTTGAAGCAGAAGGGATTAAAGCCAGCGTGGCGGGACCACCGTTGCCAGAACCGATGAGGGATATTCCACCTGAGGAGGTGATTCACTCCAATGTGATGCTGGACAGGTTCCAGGTTCGGGGGGGTGAGGCGAAGGTTTTGCGCATCAGTAAATCACTTGGATATATCGGTTCCGGAAGCGGTTCGCCTCAGCCACTGCCGCCAGAACCTGACTTCGAGAATGCTGATATCATCGTGCTTGACGATGCTGGTAACGGGTTTCGAGATCACAGGGATGTCTGGCATAGCGCCCTGCCTCACATGGGAGATTCCATCATTGTCTACAAGATGAGTGGCTCTCTCATTACGGGTGCGCTCTGGGATGAAGTGAGCAAGAATTCTCCTGATAACCTGATCATGGTTATCAACGCCAGCGATCTCCGCCAGACCAGTGGAGTACATATCAGTAAGTCGCTCTCGTGGGAGCGCACTGCCAAAGACTTTGTGTTTCAACTACATAGATTGGATGAACTCAAGGAGTTGCAGCAGTGCCCGTACCTCATAGTGCTCTTTGGTACTGACGGCGCTATCCTTCATCGCGGCGGAGAGAATGCTAATGCTACACTCATTTTCGATCCATCCTTGCTTGAGGGCGGGTTCGCTGCCCGGATTGATGGGCGTATGATGGGACTCACTTCGATCTTCACTGCAACGATTGTCAGACATCTGGCAAAAGACGGCATCTATGGCATAAAGGCTGGAATCAAGCAGGGGCTCGGCTATTCGCGTGCGCTTCTTGAAGCCGGATACGTTAAGACCGACACTGGAATCGAATACCCACCCGAGCAGACACTCTCGGAGAGCAGCGCCAACCATATCTATACTTCCTGCCCTATCGAGCGACCCGGGGATCTGAAGGATCCTGACCCCAACTTCTGGCGGATCCTTCATCAAAAGACCCGCAACACATGGCAGCGCGTGGCAGAGGAGATCGTCATCAAAGGAGACAAAAGTCTGGAAGGTGTGCCGGTGGGTGTATTCGGCGAATTGACTACCATCGATCGTGCCGAGATAGAAAGCTACAGTGCGATCCGGGAGCTTATCATCGAGTTTCTTGCCAATCCCAAACCCAAACAACCTCTGTGTTTTGCGGTCTTCGGTCCACCTGGCTCTGGTAAATCGTTTGGTGTTAAGCAGATACTCAAAGACATCGATGAAGATGAGGATAAACTCAAACGCATAATATTCAACATCTCCCAGTTTGGCAACTATCAGGATCTGGTCGCTGCGTTCCATGACGTGCGAGACATCGTCCTCGAAGGTAAGGTGCCGTTTGTCTTCTTCGATGAATTCGATTCGGCTTTGGATGACCAGCGCCTCGGATGGCTGAAATACTTCCTGGCACCCATGCAGGATGGCGAGTTCAGGGACGGAGTATCCACTCATCCCATCGGAAACGCGATCTTTGTGTTTGCAGGCGGCACGAAATC
>CBDUQO010000290.1:0-1705 GCA_965369365.1 uncultured Methanosarcinales archaeon | reverse complement strand
GATATGCGGACGCAGGACCTGCGCGCCTCTAAAACGATTTTTTCACAAAAAATCGAGTAAAAACTGCCCTCCGGGTGGGGGTTGGCGATATACTTTTTTTTGCAATCGGGGGAAATGCCTTCTGGTGTGGAAGCTAGTTTTTGATCAAACTTTTGTGAAGAGTTTGTGAGTAAAAACTGGCTTCAGGGATGGGTTGGCGATATGTGTTTTTCCAGTAGTTCAGAATACCTCTACTTCCGAATAGATTATATATTGTAACTACTCAGGCAGGTTGATTGGTCTCTCGATTGTGATTCTATTCTTTCTGACAAGAAAAATAACCTCGGAGATCGCTGAGGCTCGCAGAGTTATAGCATCCTTCCGCGTCCCTCCGCACTCTCTGGTTAAATTCCTATTTAGCTATGCCGTGTTCCGGGTCAAGCAGTGCCAGTATAGCAAGGTCGCGTGACACTGTTTTAGGACCTGAGTAGTTACCGAGAAAGGCGAGAGGGACGCGAAAGGTGTCGTTAACCCAACGCCTTTCGTGATGTTACATATCCAACTGACCGTTACATGATCGAGCGATACCGTTGTAAATAAACGCAAGGCTGCCAGCGATTGAACCGGGCATGCTGTCGCTGTGCTCAATTCGGGTGCTTGTGGGTTCTCGATGAGTTCAGTACAACGGGCGAGTGATGTGCACCGAAGTACTGGTTAATGGCACAACATGATTGATGTAGTGACAGCGCGGCTCATGAGGGCAGGGACTGCCAGATCAAGAGCGCATCGATTGCGGTAACCGCTCCATCTGCGTTTACATCCGCTGCAAAATCGATATCGGTTTTGTTAGCAGCCATCTGCAGAGCAAGCATCACATCCGCAGTCGAGAGTTGTTCATCGTGATTGACATCGCCGCACAATGTTACGACGGTCACTCGGCTCTCGCCGCCGATCTCAAGGGGATCAACGCCATAAGCAGATACGTGTCCGGATAGGTGGTAGTCTTGTGGCGCGGCATCGACGGGTACGGTGACGTCGTAGGTCACGGTCTTGGTTTCTCCGCTGGACATCCTTGATGCCCAGATCCATTGGTTGGTGGACGCTTTGTATGTCGCTCCAGCGTTATCCACCTCTGCAATGATTCCTAATGCCGGGTTCTCGTCCACGGGTGCCTGCACTGAAGAATGTGTTGAACATTCCGCCATTGGCAACTGTCAGGCTTGCCAGCGATGGATCGAATGTCAGACTGACCATAGCCATCTCGAGTGCGTTTTCATTCGGATTTACTGTGGGACGAAACGTCGACCAATGTAATGTGTTCATGATACACGCGAAGACGAAGCGAATATCAACGTCTAACATTTTGCCCTACTTGGCATTTCATGTATCCTCATTAGACCCAATTATCCTGCGAGCTTTAGCTTTGTGAAGTTGAACATACCCATGCAAGCTTGAAATATCCGATCGCATGAACTGGCTCACCATTCGATAGGCATTCATGGGCTTTGTCCATGTATTCTTTTGCCACGGCGTTCTCATCCTCACCCACTACAGCCAGTGCTATAAGCTCATCTGCCCGGGTTAGCTTGTTGATCACATCGTTTACGGCATCCTCTGTCGCTGGATCCCATCTCTTCACACACCCCAGTAGAACAACTGCGGTCATCTCCGCGTCGAATACCATACCAACTGGCGTCCCGTTCGGATTCAGATGCGTCCCGTTTAG
>CBDUQO010000289.1:0-1731 GCA_965369365.1 uncultured Methanosarcinales archaeon | reverse complement strand
GGAGTACCATTCGATAGAATCGTGGATGCGGCGCATGAAGCGATAACGAAGCTATACAACACCCAGATTCCGGACGGGATGCACATATTCGGAGCACGTCCCGAAGGCGACCAGAGGATCGAGTTCATCAACTCGATACTGAGGTATGATTCAGAGCTGAGAAAGCTTGTCCTCGATCTTCTGGGAATGGACACAGAGCCCGCCGATCTGAAGAGCGAAGTGCTGACCGGGATCGACGCACTTGGAAAGGAGATCCTGAACGGATTATTGAGTGATAAAGACCCCGTCACCGTCTGCAAAGAGGTTCTCGGGGATAGGTTGAAGAGACTCGATGAAGACAGGATCCTCTCAGTGAAGGATACAGCAGCCATGATCGTATGGAGAATCGACTCCTCAGATGAGATCGGTGCTCTGCTTCATGGCTTCGATGCCGGATACATAGAGCCGGGTCCGTCCGGTCTCATAACCCGTGGCAAGCCAGAGATAATGCCTACAGGCAGGAACTTCTACTCGCTCGACCCTTACAAGGTGCCGACGAAGGCGGCATGGCGTATCGGGCAGAGGCTTGCAGATGGCGTGATCGAGAAGTATGTGGATGAGCACGGCAAACTTCCTGAGAATATTGCAATGTACTGGATGTGCTCTGACATTATGTGGGCGGATGGCGAGCAGCTTGCCCAGATCATGCATCTTATCGGTGTTGAGCCGGTATGGAAGGATGGGAAAGTAAGGGAGTACAGGGTTATTCCGCTGGAGGAACTCAACCGTCCGAGAATTGATGTGACGATCAGGGTGAGCGGGATTACCAGAGATTGCTTCTACAATTGCATTGAACTCATCGATGATGCTATACAGGAGGTTTCACAGCTTGATGAGCCCGAAGAGATGAACTATCTCAAAAAACATGTCACTGAGGCATCAGTGAATGACAGAAGCAAAGATGGGGACGGTAACGATAACAGAGCTGGAGATGGAAGCGGTAACGGAGACGGAAATTGTGCCCGTATCTTTGCGAGCAAGCCTGGAACATACGGCAACGGCGTAAACCTTGCTGTGTACGCATCTGCATGGAAGGAAGATAAGGATCTATCTGATGTATATGTGTACTGGAATGGATATTCGTATGGAAAAGGCGTATTCGGGGAAGAATCGCATGATAAGTTCGTAGAACAGCTTAAAAGTGTTGACCTGACATTCAACAAGACCGTCACAGATGAGTACGATCTCTTCGGATGCTGCTGCTATTTTGGAACACACGGCGGACTCACGACCGCTGCACGGGAGATATCCGGACACGAAGTTTCGGCATACTATGGCGACACCCGTGACAGGGACCGGGTCGAGGTCAGGACGCTTGCAGATGAGGTCCGGCGCGTTGTCAGGACAAAACTCCTGAACCCGAAGTGGATCGAAGGGATGAAGAGACACGGATACAAGGGAGCTGGCGACATGTCGAAGCGGATCGGACGGGTCTATGGCTGGGAAGCGACGACGCAGGAGGTCGATGACTGGATATTCGATGATATCACAAAGACGTTCGTTCTGGATGATGAGATGCGAAAGTTCTTTGAGGAGAACAACCCGTGGGCGCTCGAAGAGATCGGGAGGCGGCTGCTTGAAGCTTATGAGCGAGGGCTGTGGGACGCTGACCCTGATGTGATCGACGGACTGAAGAACGCATACCTTGAAATGGAAGGATTCAGATGTGAACAGGCAGCAGATTACCATACT
>CBDUQO010000288.1:0-1801 GCA_965369365.1 uncultured Methanosarcinales archaeon | reverse complement strand
GGTGTTGGGTGGTGTTGGTTTAAGGGAGTATCGGGAGCGGATGGCTGATGATCAATAGCAATCCAATTATTCAAAGTGGAGATGATAAGAAAATGACTGGCACAGACAGCTACCTGCAGAGCCTGGTGGTGACAAACTCCCTGCAAAAACCCGTCATGCGCCGTGCGATCCGTGCGCTCAATCTCCCGCCCGGGAAGCCATGGGCTTGACGTGGGATGCGGAATCGGCTTGCAAGCCATGCTGCTTGCAGAGGCAGTAGGAGCGGCGGGGCACGTCACAGGCGTTGATCGGTCTCCTGAGTTTCTGGCTCACGCGAGAAGCATTGCAGAGAAGGCAGAAATCTCTGAGCAAGTCTCCTTTCGGGAAGGGGATATGAACAACCTCCCGTTCGATGACGATGCCTTTGACTGGGTGTGGAGTGCGAACTGCGTGGGATATGCGCCCGGAGAGCCTTTGCCAGTGCTAAAAGAGCTTGCACGGGTGGTAAAGCCCGGCGGAAGCGTGATCATCCTTGCATGGTCATCTCAACAACTGCTCCCGGGCTACCCTGTGCTTGAGGCATATCTGAATGCGACCTCTTCAGGGATCGCTCCTTTTGTTAATGGGACGGCGCCTGAGTTGCATTTCTCGCGCATGATGGGGTGGTCACTGCCCGGACATTCGCAGGTGCTGTCTGCGTCCCGCTATCCGGGGAGATCCGTGATGCTCTTATCGCGCTTATCGAGGTGCGGTGGGCGGATGTGGAAGCTAAGTTGTCAGAAGAGGACTGGGCGGAGTATCAGCGGCTGTGTTTGGCTGAGTCGCCGGAGTTTATTCTGGATCTTCCGGATTACTACGCGTTCTGTACTTATTCGATGTTTCGAGGGCGGGTGGTCGGGTGAATGCTTTCATGGGGGATCCCCCTTCCTGATGCGTCAGATTTTTGATCGATCTGGTTGAATTGGAATCTTTTTGATGTTATCAACGCTTTTTATCACTTTGTTTGGGTTGGATGGCGTCGGTACTTGAGCACCTTTGTGACCCAGATTGAAATCTGCGATGATCACTTCTTCTTGTCCCTTTTTGACTTCACACAACTTATACGTCGAATCTCCGCGTTCTTTGCATCCACCATCTACCAGCCCTCCAAAATACTTGTTGTTCAACTGTCCGAAGATCGATGTCCCGCCATGTAGCCCGGTGTTTGCGATTAGTATGTAGGAGGGGGTTCTTTCGACGTGGCTGTGTGCCTCGTTTTGAAAGCGTTCGTTTGCAGAGTTGAAGGATGGGCAGAAGATCATATCGATATCGGTCTCTCTGAAGAAATGAGCTAAATGGTCGAAGTCCATACAGATCAGTATCACAAACTTGCCAAACCGGGTCTCGTATCTGTATATTCTATCTCCCGGCATCATTCTTGGTCCCATCGTCCCGTGTTCAAAGAGAGATGGTGTGATCTTGGATTGGTATGGCGTATCAGTATCAGATTCCATTATTACAGGGCATATGTTCTTGTTGTCTTTGTAGAAACTGCCGCCGATAACGATCATATCAGGGTATTTTTCCTTAATCTCACTTATCCATTCTTCGCAGAGGCAGAGTTCAGGTAAACAGACGGTATTTGCACCATCCTGCTCAGCTATATCGAGTGCTGAAAAGATCTTTGTTTTCACTTCGTCTTTGTTTTTGAGAACGAATGGGAACGATTCCGTCAGTTCAAAACTGATTTGGGCTACAGCGATCCTGACAATCTCATGTTCTGTCTCTGAAAGCGGTACAGTCTGAATTTTAGGGAAGGAAATATTTTCCTGCACGCACTTAA
>CBDUQO010000287.1:0-1831 GCA_965369365.1 uncultured Methanosarcinales archaeon | reverse complement strand
GATGTCCCGACTTTCCCGAGATGCGGACCCGGGACGTTTGCACACTGATATGCTCTTGTCATTTAGACATCCTCCGCGGGAACAAGCCTGCTTGGCTCACCAATCGCCTTTCTTGGCTTCTATCCAGCCTCTTTCAGATACTCCATGACCTCGCCCTTCCTTGTGATCGGGATGTCCGTCTCCTTTCGCACAAAGAGATACAGGTCAGGCGATCACCGGGGATCATGCCCAATCTTTGGCAGCAAGATACTCTTTGACCACATCGAAAAATGCCACAGCCCTTTCGATGGTAATCTCTGCGGTCTCTTCAGTGATCTCTTCCAGTGGCTCATAATCCCCTATCTGCCTCTGCTCAAATGCCGCCACCAGATACCTGTGAAATTTATGATCGAAGATATTTGTTTTGATGAAATGCTGACCAAATGCAGCAACTACAGCTTTATGTTTCGAGAGCTTCAGGTTTTTTGTTAACAAAACTGCTGTTACCAGATAGAACATGGCGTAATACGCCCTCGAAACAGCAAATCCGTACAAACCATCTTCAAATAAAATCCTGGCACCTTTGATGCTTTTATCCGCCATCCCTAAGAGCGCTTCCATCTCCTCATTCACAGCAACACCCCATCGCGCCGTATATTTGAGATCAACGAGGTTCGCATCAGAAGCCAATCCTTCTCTTTTATCGGGGCAAGTGAGATGAGGGTATCGAATTTCAGAGATAAAAAAGAGATCAGATCGCCTGTTCTTTCAATTTCGGTGCACGCATGATCAAAATCCTCAAGGATGACGGCTATGTCGATATCAGAGCCCTCTGTTTCCTCTCCCCTGGCGTACGATCCGAAAAGCACTACACCTTTGAGTTGATTACCGTATCTCCTCTCAAGCTGGTCTTTTAGTTCGTATGCAATCTCTCTAATGGGCGCGGATGCCGGGAGTCTTTTTGAAGATATCATGGTCAATTCAGATCGCATCTTTTATAATTACATCCGTGCCGCCATCCGTCCGCAATCGCTGCATTTCACAGGACTTGCTTCACAACCACTGTGCCGTCGACAGGTGGTGCGCCAAGCACAATTTTCAAGACATCGTTGACAGCCTCGGCACTGGGCGCATCCCAGTCGCAGAATCCTCTGCCGGAATCGTCAACAAATGTCCCGTTGAACCTGAGATCCGGGTGGTTCTTGAGTTCGGAATCCAGATTCTTCTTGAGGTTGGTTAGTTCCTCCGAACTGAGTGGTGGAAGCTTGCCCTCGTCTGTGTAGTGGAATACTATTACTTTAGCCATCTGTATCACCCGGTTATACTGTTGGTGGCTGGGTTAGTCAAGGTTTGGTTTTTGGATTTGCACATACCTGGGCTACCCTTTCTTCATGGCGGTCAACTTACATGGTGCCGAGTGCCCTGCCAAACCGCGGCTGCCCCGTGATCCATTTTCCGATACATACGACCTGAAATAAGTATCCTCCGACCCCGCGAGCCCACACCGACCTCCGCATGGTCTCATGACGCCATCTCGAAGTCACTAAACCTCGGACTTAAGTCCAAGGCATGTACGTCGCGTTTCCACATTCGGTTTGGCTGCGCTGATGCTCAGTACATGATCACTCAGCAGCAAACTCATGCGCCGACTATGACCGAGTTCTCCTCGTCTCATACCAGCATACCAGCATACCAGCAACCGCCCGAACCGATCACCGCCACCTCACACCTCAGCAAGCCCCTCCACAACCCCTGCCAGAAACTCGATCATCTTCTTCTCGCTCAGATTCGGAAGCGACTGGTTAGCATTCGGCTGATGCCCTTTTGTCAGTGAGATCGTCTTGATGTGCGG
>CBDUQO010000286.1:0-1866 GCA_965369365.1 uncultured Methanosarcinales archaeon | reverse complement strand
TGGATAGGTTGTGCCACCACAATATAAGAATAATATTGTTTAAATATTCAAAACCGCTATAAGTAGAAATTGTGGAAAATGGATGGCGACCTGCGGAATGTCAGATGTCACGAATCGAAAGTTGAGTTATTGCGACGCTGACGCCACCACAGAAATGCCATAACATCTCCCGCCCGGACAGACCGGTCCGGCACCCACTACGTATCCGATCAGCCAAGCCGTGGTCTGACATCGCTTTGGTAGTACTCGTTCCACTCCTTATAATTCATGTCCGAGTTACATGGCAGATTTTCGCGGAAATCCTTTGTGAGTTCATAACAGCCGTCACTGACCCATGGGGTATGGAAATCGAACTGGTCAAAGTCGCCCCACTCTTCAAGCAAGAACAGCGGCGAAAATCCCACATCGATGCATTTCTGATAGAGCGGGGTGCCGGGATATGGGACAAAAAACGAGAGGAGAAAGTCCAGTTTCTCAAGATCACTCTCTTCATGGAAGATATTGATCATCCGGCTTATCATCTCAAACGTGTGCACAATCTCGGTCTTTGTATCAATGCCAGGAATCCCAACCATGAACGAGCCTCTCAGATCAATATCATGTTCTGCGCAACTGTGGGTGCATTTGAGGATATGGTCAACCGATGCGCCCTTCCCCATAGCATCGAGCGATGGCTGGTAGCCGCTCTCAAACCCGATAAAAACCTCCCGAAGCCCGGCTCTCCGCAGAAGCTCCCACACGCTATCATCGAGGCGGTGCAGACGCTCCATCCTCCCGTTTACGCTGACCAGGTTCAGATTTAAGTCCCTTTCGATCAGGAGTTCTGCGATCGCGCTGATACGCCTTATGCTGACGAAAAAGTCACTGTCCCGGATCATGAACGTATCGATCCCGTATTCTGTGTGCAGCTTCTCGAGCTCTGAGACAGTCCTCTCCGGTGTGAGGGCGGTCCATTTATGCTTGCAGAATAAAGGCTCAGAGCAAAAGAAACACTTTGCAAGGCATCCTCTACTCGTTTCGTAATCAATGCAACGATCTCCGAATCGGTAGGACTTAATGTAGCGTTCCATCTCGATTAGATGGTATGGCATGTCGCAGAATTCGTTTATATCCGAAAACTCGCGGTCAGGGTTGGTTATAACCTTCACACGTTCCTGTCCCTGCCCCCGATCTTGCCCGGGTTCTTTGTATGTGATCCCTGGCAGCCCTTTGAGGCTGCGTCCACCACCAAGCCTACGCACAAGTTCCTGGAGCGTGTATTCGCCCTGCCCCCGCACCACAATGTCGATATTCGGGTTCAGGATTGTCTGCTCTGGCATTGTGGATGGGTGGTAGCCACCCCAGACGATCGGAAGTTCCGGGTACCGCCCTTTCACTGCAGCCGATACCTCCAGCCCATCCCTGATCTGGTAGCAGGTCATGCTGCTCACCGCAAAGAGCAGGGCATCGTTACATGCCGCAAGTATCTGTTCGGTATAATTCTCATCCACGACCGCGTTGAATATTCTCACGTCGTAGTCATTCATCACCATCCGCGCTATCGCAAGAAGAGAGAGCGGCGCATTGACAAGCGGGACTTTTGTGGATGTCGTGGCGTGTTCTTCGATGCTCCGCACGGGTAACGGATTGAATAGCACGACCGACTGCTTATTCTGGGTTTCTTGGGGTTGAGGCATGGGAATTTGGTTTGCGATATAACCGGTGTTTCACTGCGGTAACCTGCGCTATGTTCGTATAAAAGTTGATCGAACGCAAAAAAAAGGCTCTATGGTAATTCGAGTTACAAGCATCTCGCAAGATGAATTGTGCCTGTGGGCATTGGAGGCGTAGAGATCACGAATGACACGAGAGTGCCGAGATAAATTC
>CBDUQO010000285.1:0-1945 GCA_965369365.1 uncultured Methanosarcinales archaeon | reverse complement strand
TAGGGCAGAAAAAAAGCAACATACAATCCCGACCAGGCACAATAGCCCAAAATCCCGGATCATCGGCACGCTTGAGGTGAAAAGGCTCACAAATCCAAGTCCTGTGATAATTACAGCGATCACGACCGCCGGTGCAGTGTGGCGCACGGTCTCTCTGACCGCTCTCTTCGCATCATCGCTTTTTGCGAACTCCTCCTCGATTCTGTTGTGAAACTGGATAGCGTAGTCTATTCCAAGCCCGATTAAGATCGGAAAGGCTGACATCGAGACCATTGAGAGCGGTATTCCGAGAATGCCCATCGCACCAAACGTCCAGATGATCCCTATAAGAACCACCGGCAGCGGGAGCAGTTGCCACCTTGCGTGCCTGAACGCTATGAAGAGCACAACCACCATCAGAAGCGATGAGATCATGAGAAGCGGTCCCATGCTTGCATTCATCTCGTACTGCATCGCATTCATGAAAACCGGGTCGCCGGTGATTATCACGTTGTACCCCGCAGGAAAGTCAGCCCACTGCACCATATCCTCTACAACCGCAAGCACATCCATCTTCTCAGGATCGGTCACTCGTGCGGGCATGATCACGTAGATTGCAGCATGTCGTGAATCCGGTAACACAGTCCGACACACCTCTTCTGGCAGCGTCTTGATCAGGCTACTGATTGCATCCTGATTATCCGGGATCCGACTGCGCCCTGAGGTCTCGAGATTTGCGTTTTGCACCATCTCTGTGATGCTTGCGACCTGTTTGACGTTCTCTGTACCTGAAACACTGGTCACCAGCCTCTCGATTGCACGCATGACCTCAGGCGTCGTCACGTCCCCGCCCTCAACCATCACAACAATTGCTTCAGTCCCGAAGTACTGGCGATACAGCAGGTCAAAGTCTTGATAGAGCCGGGACTCCTTTGAAACGAACGTTTCGGTGCCTGACGCCATCTCGATCTGCTGCGCACCGGAAAAGGAGATGAGAATGAGAATAGCCACGACTGCAAGTATCAGACCCCGGTTCTTCTCGATTGCGACACCGAGTTTCTCAAAAATGTCCTTGATCGAGATGTGAGCCGCCCCCTATTTCTCCTTCATATCGCCACAGATGCATCCCACTCAGTCTCGACGAAGTGTTTGAATATCGATGCAGCCCCAACCCCCTCCGTATAGATTGCCATGAGATCATACATGCCGGTATCAGCGTTTTCGCTCATGATCGCGATCAGCACGTCCTTCCCATCAACGATCAGTATTCCACCGCCTGCAGTTGATTTATCTTCTGGAAATGCTCTTATGAGCGCTCCCGGGGTATCCTTTGCAATATCGTAAAGTCCTTCGCTCCGTAAGCCAGTCACCCGTACGGTAACGCCCTGTTCAATTTTATCGGCTAGTACATCTTTTACATTCTTGAAAATCGGATATGTCTTTGCAATTTCGTGAAACGATGGATAAGACGCAGCAAAGATAATATCATTCTGTGCGCCCATGATCATCTCGATAATTTTGTCGCTTACGTTTTTTATTCCACTTATTGTCCATATCGCCTCTTCTCGCACCCCAGTCTTCTGCGTTTGATAGATTTCTTCAAGTGCAGCAAGTGCGTTTTCGCTTTCAGCTATAAAAGTATCTTTCAGTTTTTCAAGGGCAATCTCCGGAGGAACCGCCCGGTATCTCATCGGTTTGGAAGACTGAGCTTCGACGATTCCCCGCTCTTCGAGCCTGTGGAGTGCACCGTACACAGCGGAACGCGGAATTCCTGAGACCAGATGGATGTCCGATGCTGTTCCGCTCCTGATCTTCACAAGTGCGGCGTACACCTTTGCCTCATACTCGGTGAGTCCGAGATCGCGCAGGGATTCGACAGCAGTCTTCATGATGCCTTGTCTGTTGTGATGCTTTAAATATGTTTTGATTCGACCGACTCATTAGTTGTTTTCATAATACTTACAGT
>CBDUQO010000284.1:0-1947 GCA_965369365.1 uncultured Methanosarcinales archaeon | reverse complement strand
GCCAAAGCGCGGATCGATACCATTGGACTTTTTGACGGGCAGAAGCGATCGATCGTGCAGCCCGTATCAGCCAAGATATTCGTGCCGATCGTCGAGCGCAAGACCGCACAGGTCCTCTCGATTACAGGTGACGTTGCACAGTTGATGGATATGGCGGAGTACACTACATTTGAGCTCCCAATCCCTGACGAGTTCCGTGATCGCGTTGCTGAGGGAACTGATATCTCATACGTCACCGCAATGGGTAAGATGCGGCTTGATATGAGATAATGTACAACATACGATGTATAGTAGAAAATAATGTTCAGAGAGCGTGTCTTCGCTGATGCGACATCCGGTTACGATGATGCCGACTTTGTGATATTCGGCGTGCCTTTTGATGCTACGTCGTCCTTCCGGTACGGCAGCAGCGAAGCGCCGGATGTGATAAGAAAGGCAAGTTACAACTTTGAGACGTACAACGATTTTTTTGATATCGATCTAACTGATCTCTGTATCCATGACCTCGGCGATCTTGATCTTGATACCCACACCGACGATATGCTTCATGCGGTCTACGATGTTGCTACAATGATCCGACGGGATGGTAAGGTCCCGATTACACTTGGCGGCGAGCACACGCTGACTTATGGTTGTGTCCGGGCTTTTACAGAGGAGTTTGACGATTCCACCCCTGATTTTGGAGTGATCGTTCTTGATGCACATCTCGATCTGCGCGACGAATATCTCGGAGCCAGACAGTCACATGCATGTGTTTCAAGAAACATCATCGACGACCTGACTGATAACTGCGTTTTAATCGGCGTGCGGAGCGGTTCGGCAGAGGAATACGCCCACGCGAAGGAGCGGGGGATTTTATGGCACTCTGCCGATAAGGTGGACGACGCCGGGATAGAATCTGTGATCCATGAAACGCTCGACGCACTGTCCGGTCGCGGCTGCAAGCGTATTTACATGTCCATCGATATCGATGTAATCGATCCCGCGTATGCACCCGGCGTCGGCAATCCTGAGCCGTTTGGGTTAAGCCCGCGGGACGTGCGTGCTGCAATACGGCTTGCTGCGCCGCACATATATGGTTTTGACATCGTTGAGGTAAACCCGGGCTACGACCGGGGGGAGAGTGCGATGCTTGGCGCACGGCTTGTGCGGGAGTTTATCGCGGCGAAGGGTGCTTGTACTTGTTAGTGCACGCATGCACGTCCGGACATCATGTGCCAGTTGCAGGGGTTAGGTACATATTGTTACTGATTCAGATGTAGACGGTGTATACCCATGAGAATCGCAATACTGGATCAGGACCGGTGCCAGCCGGGAATGTGCTCGCTTGAGTGCATCAAATACTGCCCGCGCGTGCGGACCGGTGATGAGACCATCAAAATGGTGGGGAAAAAACCGGTCATTTCGGAAGAACTCTGTATAGGGTGTGGTATATGCATCAAAAAGTGTCCATTTGGGTCTATTAAGATTATATCGCTACCAGAGTCACTGACCGAACCATCGCACCGATATGGCACCAACGGTTTTGTGTTATACGGCATGCCGATACCGCAGCAAGGCAAGGTGGTTGGAATACTTGGTCCAAACGGGATTGGAAAAACAACTGCGGTCCAGATCCTATCAGGGAATCTGAAGCCAAATCTTGGCGTTGATGCTGATTGGGATGACATTTTCAAGTATTATGCCGGTTCATCACTTCAGGATTATCTGATAAAAATATCACGGAATGAAATCAAATTATCTCAGAAACCACAGTATGTAGATCGGATTCCCGGGGCGTTCAGCGGCGATGTATTAGAATTGCTTGAACGGGTGGACGAACGTGGGGAACTCGACAACCTGATCTCAAAACTCGATATCAAACATATCTTGCACCGTGATTTAGGAGATCTCAGCGGCGGCGAGCTCCAGCGCATCGCAATCGCGGCGTGCGCAGCCAGGGATGCC
>CBDUQO010000283.1:0-1962 GCA_965369365.1 uncultured Methanosarcinales archaeon | reverse complement strand
ACATCACTGACAAGGAGATGGAATCGGTGCTCGGAACCGCGGATATGACATCCCAGATCCTTGTTAAGACCGAAGGGAAGGGGGGCGAAGATAAATACGTGGAGCAGTTCACCATGCTTGGCGTTCATGAGGATATCAGGACATGGGAGGTCTACGCAGGCATCGTCCGGACCATAACGCAGAGTTTTACTGCGATAAATACGCTCATAAGTGTCATCGGTCTCTTTGTTGCGGGAATCACGATCTTTATCGTAATCTATGTAAGCACGGTCAGCAAACGGAGGCAGATAGGGATTTTACGTGCAATCGGGATCAAAGAATCGATAATTGTCCGGTCGTACGTCTTCCAGGCAGTCTTCTATGCGATATGCGGTTGCATCGCTGGACTTATGGTCATGTTCATGGTGCTCGTGCCGTATTATATCAAACATCCGCTGGTTTTCCCGATGGGGGACGTAACACTTGTAATCGAGCAGAAAAATGCGATCGCAAGAGGTGTAGCTCTGATTGCCGCAGCTATGATCGCTGGCTTCATCCCGTCGTGGCGGGCGGTGCGTGAGACGATCCTTGATGCGATCTGGGGTGATTAAAATGACAAAGATGGAACAGGACACGATAATTGCGATAAGAAACCTCTCACGAACTTATATCATGGGAACGATGCGGGTGCAAGCGCTGAACCGCGTGACGCTTGATATTAGGAGAGGTGAGTTTGCAACGATCATGGGAAAAAGCGGGAGCGGGAAATCAACGCTCCTGCACCAGCTTGGGCTTCTCGACACGCCGACAGAAGGTGAGATTGTAATCGATGGGGTCGAGATCTCAGGGCTATCCGAGTCCGAACGGACAAGATTTCGGCTTGAGAAGTTCGGTTACGTCTTTCAGGAGTACGCAATCCTGCCTGAACTAACAGCACTTGAGAACGTGTACCTGCCAGTGATGAGTCTTGGTATGTCGCAGGATGAGTGCGCCACAAAGGGGATGGATGCGCTTGAGAAGGTCGGGCTTGATGAGAGGGCAGACCACCGCCCCAGGGAGCTATCAGGCGGCGAACAGCAACGGGTTGCGATTGCGAGGGCGATAATCAACAAGCCAAAGATCCTCTTTGCCGATGAGCCGACCGCTAATCTGGATAGTGTCTCGTCGAGGCAGATTCTTGAGCTGTTTCGGGCGCTGAACCAAGATATCGGGCAGACGATTCTGATGGTTACGCACGAACTTGAGGACGAGGAGTTTGTCGATCGAGTGATCTGGCTTGTGGATGGAGAGGTTGTGGAGCGGGATGGGTGAGGGATGTATGCAACAGGTTCCGGAAACGATCCCATGCGACAAGTGTGCATTGTCACAAGAGATATTTTAAGGAAAAAAGCGTTTCATGGATAAGAATGAAGTATATAGAATCGATACAGAGCTGGACCACCTCCATCATGAACTCTCCGGTGGACAGCAGCAAAGAGTGGCCATCGCCAGAGTCCTGGTCAATATGCCGAAAATACTGTTTGCAGATGAGCCGTGTGCAAATCCGGATAGTAAATCTTCAAGACAAATACTTGAATTATTTAAGAGATTAAATGAAGAATTAGAGCAAATAATAGTAAAGGTTACCCATGAGGACTGGCATATGGAATACACTAATAGATTTATTTATTTAAAGGTTGGTTTGATTTAATATGAGCGATAAACAAAAACATATATGCCCTGTTGAAAGAGCTAAGGGCCTTGATAATTTTTTCAGGAAATTGGTCCAGGATCCAAAGAAGATATTGAAAGATTATGTCAAAGAGGGCATGACTGTTTTAGATGTAGGATGTGGCCCCGGGTTTTTTTCAGTAGGGATAGCTGATATGGTCGGTGCATCAGGTAAAGTGATCGCTGCTGACCTGCAGCAGGGAATGCTTGATAAAATCAAGAATAAGATCGAAGGAACAGAGATTGAAAATATAATTGAGCTGCATAAATGTG
>CBDUQO010000282.1:0-1965 GCA_965369365.1 uncultured Methanosarcinales archaeon | reverse complement strand
CCCCAAAGTAGAAATTCGCAATAAAACCCATATCGACCTGTACGTTAGAGTTGGGAGCACTTGCGAACAGCGAGAGAAAGTACTCACAAAATGGTATCGGAAGCAACTTAAAGATCAGATACCGGCACTAATTAATAAATGGCAACAGACAATCGGGGTAAAAGTTGATAACTGGGGTGTTAAGAAAATGAAAACAAAATGGGGGACTTGCAC
Organism: uncultured Methanosarcinales archaeon; assembly: GCA_965369365.1. GTDB lineage: Archaea > Halobacteriota > Methanosarcinia > Methanosarcinales > Methanogasteraceae > Methanogaster_D. The sequence goes on along the minus strand of CBDUQO010000282.1, from coordinate 1,752 downwards.
TCTTGCAAGCCGTCGAATCTGGTTAAATCTTGAACTCGCAAAAAAGCCGGAACATTGTCTCGAATACATTATCGTGCACGAAATGGTACACCTGATAGAGCGCAACCACGGCGACCGTTTCGTAGCCTGCATGGATAAATTCATGCCCCAGTGGCGTTTATACAAAGAAGAGCTGAACCGCTCGATGTTGAGCCATGAAACCTGGAGTTACTAAAGTAGAACATTTCATCCGGGGACGGTCACGCCATCCGGGGTTATATGAAATTCCACGAATCTGTTCGAGTGAATTGTTAGGTAAAATCTGTGAGATCAGTGTTCATCTGTGGCTAAAAGCTTTTATTAGCCACAGATTTCACAGATGAACACAGATTAAATGTTATTTTTCCAAGAGCAAGATTCATTCATGAGCTTTCATACCATATTTGGAGTTATCCAACCGCACCACCGACGAGGATGTGACCCCAACACCACATAAAGTGACAACCCCACTTCATCCAAAGTCAGCAAGCGCAGTGGCACAGCTATCCGGACATGGCAATGATTCCCTGGTTGGGGACTGCTGTTTTTCCAATAGGTTTACAAACACGAGCGCCCCAAGTCAATACTGTGAAACAGATATCCGAATATCTCCCGCTTATCGGCATGGCAGGATTCATAGTCATTGTGCAGGTGCTTGCACTGACGATGGCAAGTCCGATGGAAGCTGAAGGGATGCAAGCATTCGAAAACCCGTCATCGGTCTGGAATCCGGTGTATTACATCATACTTATATTAGCATTCACAGTCTTCATTCTCTTCGTGATCAAAACCGATAAAAAATATATCCTCCACGCGATACTGCTATTTGCAGTAGCAGCGACCCTGTATTACGTCTTTATCATATTTATAGGCAGCGTACCCGCAATCCTCTTGACAGCGGCGATCACTGTACTTCTGTACAAGTTTCCTGAGTGGTATGTGGTTGATATCACCGGAATCATTGTCGGCGCGGGCGCAAGCGCAATCATCGGCATATCACTTGAGATCATCCCCACACTCATCCTGCTGATCCTTCTCACAATCTACGACATCATCTCGGTCTATAAGACAAAACACATGATCACGCTCGCCGAGGGTGTGATGGATCTCCATGCGCCGATCCTCTTTGTGGTTCCGAAGCGGAGGGATTACTCCTTCGTGAAACATGACTTTTCGGCAGAGGATGGTGGAGAACGCGGCGCATACTTTATGGGGCTTGGCGATGCGGTGATGCCCACAATCCTTGTGGTATCAGCCAGTGTATTTCTCCCTGCCGGATGCATGGCGGTGCAGTTGCCATTGCTCGGAGGAATCGCGGTTCCCGTAGTTCTTGCGGCGATCGGGACGCTGATCGGATACACAGTGCTGATGATCGTTGTGATGGGTGGAAAACCACAGGCAGGGCTGCCTTTTTTGAATACGGGTGCAATCCTCGGATATGTGGCTGGATGCGTCATTGCAGGCATTCCTATATTGCCAGTAGCTCTTACCGCTTGTGTATAATTGATTTAACCACGTGGGCGGGTCTGTTCCAATTTTATGTGGCGGTTTAGCTAAACACGTACGATTGTAACTACTCAGGTACCTAAAACCACTATCGGGGGACTTCACTATGCAGAGACTATCGGGGGCATGGAGGATACTGTGACCAAACCGAGAATTTAACCGCAGAGTACGCGGAGGGACGCGGAGGGACGCGGAGGGACGCGGAGGGACGCGGAGGGACGCGGAGGG
>CBDUQO010000281.1:0-2009 GCA_965369365.1 uncultured Methanosarcinales archaeon | reverse complement strand
ACTGGCGTTTCATGGATGTGGATACAATCAGGGTACTGTTCGATCTTCCTGATGTAGATCTGGTGAGCGGATCCGGATCGCTTGCAACGATCGATTTTGAGATAACCGGATCAGTCGGAGATAGTAGCGTTCTGGGTATATCCAACGGAGAACTATTCGATCTTGATACATACGGCGAGGGGATCCCCGCGACATGGACTGACTGTACGGTAACCGTATGATCAGAACCGCGTGAAAATCGGAGGATAATGGAGTTAAAACCGATCGGGATCATCCACACCCCCTATAAAACAACAGGAGATGCCCCGTTTCAGGGAAGGTCATCCAGTGAAACCTGTGAGATAGAGATTTTCAAGGAGTATGAAGCTGGGTTAAAGGATGTTGACCGATGTACACATCTCATACTTCTTTACTGGCTCGATAGAGCTGATGATTATGTTTTACAGACACATACTCCGTATGACACCGATATCCATGGGGTCTTTGCGACACGATCTCCCGCCAGACCCAACCCCATTGGATTTCACGTAACCGAGCTAGTTGAGCGGAATGGAAATGTTTTGAAGGTCAGGGGAATCGATGCATTTGATGGAACGCCCCTGATCGATATAAAGCCATATTCCTCCGGAATCGATGCGATCGATGATGCAAGCATCGGATGGTTTCCAAACGAGACCCGGACAAATGGTTATAGAACGGAGATCGAAGGGTTGATCAACAAAGGAGACCTGCGAGGACTCCTCAAAAAGACCGGCGAATTACACGGACATTTTTGCAGCTATTCAGCATTAGGGGTCAAGGCGGCATACCTCGCTATGCATGAGTTTGGGATTGTGAACACCGGCATGGAAGAGGTTGTAGCGATCGTTGAGACCAACAATTGTTTCAGCGATGGCATTCAGATGGTTACCGGATGTAGTTTCGGAAATAATTCATTGATATACAAGGATTACGGGAAAACCGCGGTAACCGTTGCAAAGAGAGATGGCACAGCGATAAGGATCGCTCTTAACCCCACTTTTGAGGAATCCCGCGCTGAGAGGTATCCTGAAGCAAACGCGCTCTTCGAAAAGCTTGTTGTGAGACGCGAAGAACCGACACCCGAGGAGAGTTCAAGGCTGATGCAGCTTTCTTGCGAGATTGCGGTCGAATTACTCGACGTTGACGACTCCGAACTCTTCATGATCGAGCGCAAAACGATAACGCTTCCGAACTACGCCCCGATATTCGCATCTGTCAGGTGTTCTCGTTGTGGCGAGAACGTGATGGAGACCCGTGCGAGGGTTGCGGATGGTACGCCTGTCTGTATCCCGTGTTCTGGTGATGAGCACTACGCGATGAAGGGCGACGGGATATACATCGAGAGGTGATGGGTATAATATTGAGTCCGAATAAAAGAGAACACTTCCTTCCGATGCCCGTGGTATTGATTTCCACGGCAGACAAGGAGGGGAATAGGAATATAGCGCCTTATGCAAATGTAATGCCAATATTGAGACCGCTTGACCTGATAGCTATTGCATCATGGTTAAGGCGGGACACGCTCGACAACATCCGGGATACAAAGGAGTTTGTGATCAATGTCCCGTCCGCGGATATTGTGGACGAGGTTATGGTCTGCTCAAGAAATTACCCGGCTGATGTGGATGAATTTGCAGAGGCGAACTTGAGGGTGAAAGCATCACAGAAGGTGACTGCACCTTCCATTGATGGGTGCATTGCATGGATGGAATGCACGCTCGATAAGGAGGTAATCGCGGATGGGAAGTACTCAATCATCATCGGAAAGGTCGTGCATCTCGAGGTTGACGATGAATATCTCGCAGAAAATGGGGATATGGACTTTGAGAAGGCACGCCCTCTATCGGTGATGCTTGGCGAGACTGGAATGTACTACACAGTGCCAGCGGGCACTGGAGACTACCGCGAATATGCTGAAATGTTTATGGGAGGCAACTGAAATGAAGACGATAGCTATACTTGGTTTGATAATGCTGCTCTGTTCCGGA
>CBDUQO010000280.1:0-2022 GCA_965369365.1 uncultured Methanosarcinales archaeon | reverse complement strand
ATGGAACTCAATTTGTGATTCATTGGCCGCAGATTATCACCTGATAGGAATCTTGTCAAGATAATCCGAGCAGTTTCCAGGGCGTTTAGGAGTGGCGAGTGGCGAGTGGCGGCCGGCGGGAGCTCAACTGTGGATGAGCATTGATTGACATTGTCTTTGTTCTGCCGGAAACAGAGGTCCTGAGGGGGGGGGAATGTGGGAATATGGTAAAAAAGTTATTTTCCCGCTCGCATAGATAACAATTAGTCATGATAGTATATAAACTTTACTACTCATTGATCATATTGCGCAGGGCGGGGTGTACATGTAGAAACACAAAGTCGGGTGGCTAGCGGGGCGTCCATTTTTATGTTTTGCACCGGAATAATCACAAGATGAATGACCCGGTTAATAACTTCGAGATTCCGCCCGAGTGGGTGGAGCGCGCCGTGATGCCAGAGGGGGACTTGAAAGCAGGTATCGCAAGCGGCAGACTCGTCCTGCTTGCGGACGGTTCTGTGCTACGAAGAGGTTACACCACCGGAACGACCGCTGCTGCTGCGGCAAAGGCGGCGGTGCTCTCGCTCAGGTGCCCGGTCGATCGCGTAACGGTTCTAACACCGGTTGGCATCAACGTCGTGATGGCTGTGAAGGCATCAGCAGGCAGGGCATCTGCGACAAAGGATTCGGGGGATCATGGTTTTGATGTTACAAACGGGATCGAGATCGTCGCGGAAGCCCGCAAGTGTGATTCTGGCACCATATCAATCCGGGCAGGCGTGGGTATTGGGATCAAGAAAGGGGTGCCTGCGATCAACCCGGCACCTATGAGGCAGATACGCGCCGCAATTGAGTGTGCTATGCGCGAGGTTGGAATATCTGGCGTGGATGTTGAGATATGCATCCCAAAAGGCAGGGAGATTGCGTATCAGACGCTGAACAGCCGGGTCGGGATCGTTGGAGGGATATCCGTACTTGGAACCACCGGGTTTGTCGAACCGTGGAACGAACATCTTCTCGAGACAAAACAAGAGTTGATCAAAGGTTCTGACCGCGTGGTGCTGACCACCGGGCGCATTGGCATGAGGTGCTCGAATATGCTATTTCCGGATCATACCGTTGTTCTGGTTGGAAACCGGATTTCAGAGGGAATCGCGGCTGCAAAAGGGGAGGTAATCCTCTGCGGGCTGCCCGGACTGATCCTGAAGTGGGCTGACCCCGAGATATTACATGGGACTGGCTTTCTCACGATAAAAGAGATGATTGAAGATGATCCCACAAATATGCGGATCGATGACCGACTTAACAGTGCAAAAAAAGACGTTCCGGGTGTGCGCATCGTATTACTGAACCTAAATGGCTCAATATTACGAGACACAGACCCATGAACTAATTAACACAAATCCTAGTCTTCAACAGCTGCAATTGCAAACCGCCGCATAACTTTATCAACTCGGATCTTAACAGAGTCTCCGACCTTTGTGTTTGGCACAAAGATTACGAAACCCTGCACACGCGCTATGCCGTCTCCTTCTCTAGCAACATCTTCGATGGTAACATCGTACGTCTCGCCCTCTGAAACTGGCGCATCGTAACTCTCTCTTCTAAACAATTCTATTTCTCCTTCTTTGGTTTTTAAATCAGCCAACTTAAAAAAGCACACACAGAATCTAGATGTTCGGATTCCACAAGCCGCATCGATAAGTTACTTGATTAACTGTAGATGAATGCTGATAGTATATTAACCTTTTTGTGAATGGGGGTTGTCACGTTGTATGGTGCTGGCGTGGTTTTGAATGTGTTGTCAATCAGAATCCGGTGCCGGATGCTTCGGGTTTTAGATATCTGGAAAACCGGGGTTTCGAGCCGACCCCACACAATGTGACAACCCCAACGATACGAGATAAAATCCAACGACCGGGACTTTGAGCGAACCCAGTGGCTCAGCGTCCGGACGTCGTGAGAATCATCGGGGGTGGGGTTACATGAGAATCGCGATACCAGAGAACCTGACCGAACGCGTGCCCCGCGACCTCGCGCTTG
>CBDUQO010000279.1:0-2085 GCA_965369365.1 uncultured Methanosarcinales archaeon | reverse complement strand
AACTTGTAATATAATTTCAGTGAATTTAGTATTTTCGAATAACGACGCTGGTGTGCATATCGAGACCGATGACAACACCCTGACCAGTAACACCGCAAACAACAATCGAGTAGGCCTCTATCTCGGGGTCAATTCAACTGGCAATACGGTAACTGGTAATCTCTTCTGCAGCAATCTGATCCATGATATTCGGGATGAGGGTGGCAACTCAGGCGATGATAACACCTGTGATCTAACCGATAGCTGGAACGATGATGGAACTACGGGCTGCACAGGTTCCTGCCCACCGCTGAAAGGCGACCTCAACCACGACGGCGAGATCACCATCGCGGACACATGTGTGGCGCTCGAACTTGCAGCCCGCGGCAAATACGACCCCGCAGCAGACGTCAACTGCGACGGGCAGATCACCGCGCTTGATGCGCTGATGATCCTGCAGGCTGCGGCTGGTAACATAGAATTGCAAGGATGTGAATCATAATGATCAACAAACAAGTTCTGTCAGCACTGCTGATAGCGATAATGGTACTCTCGATTGCGACGAGCATAGCGGCAGCCACTGATGATAGTGGCTGCTCGATGGACCCCACTCAGGAAGTCCGATTCACGAACGATCCACTGAGCAACAGAATTGACAATAGCCTCGCAGAGGGCAAATCCGTGTTCCTCTTCTTCTATGCCGACTGGTGTCCTTACTGTCACCAAGAAACGCCAATAATCGATCAACTGGAAGGCGAGTGTGCGGAAGAGGTCACTTTCATCCGCATCAACGTAACCGAAAGACCCGATCATGCAGCGGAGTTCGGGGTGAGTGCACTTCCGACTATGGTTGTGATCTCAGGTACGGAGGAGGGAGGATCTGTCAAGGAGGAGATCTCAGGCTTCGCAAAGAAAGCGGAGTTGAGCGCGATAATCACCCCCGGCGAAGGCGATAAATTGGGGGATTATGCCAGCGTCATGGCACCACTTGCAACGAGCACGACCTGCAATTCATGCGAAGATTGTACTGAGAAGTTGAAGAGCGGGGAGTACGATGTGGTGACACTCACAACAGACATAACCGACCACAAAGGAAGCTGCATCGGTTTGATCATGGGCGAGAGTAACGTGGTTTTTGATTGCGGCGGGCATACGATCGATGGCGATGATATCGCAATAGATCCGGAACACGGAGTTACCATGATGCACGGAACCGGAAACACGATCAAGAACTGTGTAATCTCCGACTTCAGCAATGGGATATATCTCTGGGATGCGACCGATCACGAGATAATTGGTAACACCGTGATCTCAAATGATGAGGGGATCGAATTGGGATGGTCTGATTCCAACACAATCAATGGCAACACGGTGAACGAAAATTATAACGGAATAATACTATCCAATTCAAACAGCAATACCATCAATTCAAACACCGTCTGCAAGAATACCAATTCGGATTTTCTGATTGGAAGCGGCACTGGAAACACAGGGGATGAGAATGCATGCGAAACTCCGGATGGCTGGAATGATGCTGGAACGACCGGATGCACAAATGCGTGCTCCGATCGCGAAAATATCATGGACCAAGCCCAGGAAGGGACAAATTATGGTTACTGGTTTGATAATACCGTTATTCGTTGGCAGGAGTTCAAACCCACCCAGACATCGTTGTCACAGATTGATCTATACATCAAAAAGAACGGCAAGCCCGGCGACCTGAGCGTATCAATTAAAAACGATGCAGAAGATCAGTTATGGGTGACTACCGTTTCCGGAAGGGACATTGTGGGATCCGGATGGATTGAGATCGCAGTTGATCCATCGATCTTATTTACGCCAGGCGATTCTTATTACATCCATGTCTGGAGTGATTCCGACTCTCCGTATCCTGATAACCGATATTTCTGGAGAGGACAGACGGACTCGAAGTACGATCGAGGGATAAGTTGCGTTGAAGAATCTTTGCCGGGGTATGATTTTGCATTCAGGACGTGGGGTAGTGGGGGTTGTGTTATCCCGACCGATGATCTCTACATCAACTCGGACACGACGCTCTGCCCCGGGGTTTACAACATCCCTGATGCTGGCACACCCGGAGTTATC
>CBDUQO010000278.1:0-2098 GCA_965369365.1 uncultured Methanosarcinales archaeon | reverse complement strand
GAGCGATGGTGGAAGCGGTATGGATGACCGCATACCGTGCAGGGATCGGTGATGATCTGGCACTCGGTTCTCTGGGGCTTGGGGAGACATACGGTGCACCCGAGCTTTTGATGAACGTAAAAGGTCTCAGATATTGGCGATATGTTTGCATTTCAGATCCTGCCCCACCATACTTTCTCGGAACGTAACTACTCAGGTACCTAAAACCACTATCGGGGGACTTCACTATGCAGAGACTATCTGGGACATGGGGGATACAGTAACCAAACCGGGAATTCAAATAGAGAGTTTGCAGAGGGACGCGGATGGGAAATACACGGTTAAATGCGCTCTTGTTCATCTGCGCCCATCAACGGTTATTTTTTCTTGCCAGAAAGCACAGAATCGCAATCTGGCGACCAATCAACATACCCGAGTATTTGCCTTGGAACTCTGTGTAATCCCATGGTTAGTCAAACACGTACACAAATTCCGGATGCGATCGTCACTGGTACCGGTCAGTTCGCAGAACCGTCAAGACATCTTCGCATAAACATCCGTACCAGCGCCACGACATCAATACTTAAGCCGAATAGCTCCCCAATCACACAAACATATTTATCTAATCAACCACTCCTATCAAAGAAATCCAGAACGAGGACTACTCATGATCAAAGACGGACGATTCATACTCGACGGCATGGAGAATGTGGTGATCAACATCGGAAAGATCACGACTGAGGAGGAACTCGATGAGCAGGAATGGGAGCCGATGGGTCCCACCCCAAAACCCGGCATCCTCTCGCTTCGGAATTGGGATCACCGCCTGCTCAAGGACTTCCCGCCATTTTACGCACCGATATGTGACATGTGCTGTCTCTGCACGTACGGAAAATGCGATCTCACAGAGAACCGCAAGGGCGCGTGCGGAATCGGCATCGAAGCGCAGCAGGCACGAATGGTACTGATCGCATGTTGTATAGGAACCGCAGCGCATGCGGGACATGCGAACCACGTACTGCACGAACTGATTAAATGGCGCGGCAGGGATCATCCGATCGATCTTGGTCCACATATCGATGTCGAGGCTCCGATCATAAGAACCGTTGTTGGCGTCATACCAAAGACGCTTGGCGACCTCGAAGAGATACTCAATTACGTGAACCAGCAGCTTGTACATGCACTCTCATCCGCGCACACAGGTCAGGAAGGCTCGTACATCGATTTCGAGTCAAAGGCGCTGCATGTCTCGATGATCGACAACCTTGCAAAGGAGGTTGCGGACATCGCGCAGATCGCGGGGTTCGACTTCCCGAAGGGTGACCCTGACGCTGCACTCATCGATTTCGGGTTCGGCGCGGTTGACCGGACAAAACCCATCATCGTCTTCATCGGGCATTACCCGGCTGTGAGTGTTGCAACGATCGATTATATCGAGGAACGTGGACTCTCAGACAAGATTGAGGTCTGCGGAATCTGCTGTACCGCAATTGAGACGAGCAGGTACAGCGCGTCTGCAAAAGTCATCGGTCCATTGTCCATGCAACAATTCTTTGTGCGCTCAGGAATTGCTGATGTGCTTGTTTTGGATGAGCAGTGTGTGAGGACTGACCTTCTGGAGGAGGCGCAGAAGACAGGCGCACCGCTGATCCTCACAACCGATAAAATATGCTACAACCTTCCGGATGTTACGAATCGCGATCCTGACAAGGTCATCGCTGATCTTCTGAACGGCACACCCGGCGTTCTGATCTCAGACCCGATCAAGGCAGCAAAGGTGATAACAGAGACTGCCCTTAAGATGAAACCGAAGCGGGACGGTCTCAACCACTTACCCGAACTTGACGAAGTACAGAAGCTTGCAGAGGAGTGTATCCAGTGTGGCTGGTGTGACCGGGCATGTCCGAACAGTCTCCCTGTTAAGGACGCGATGATCAAAGCGAAGGAAGGTGATTTCGGAGGGCTCTCTAACCTCTTCAGCCCGTGCATGAGTTGCGGCAGGTGCGAATCCGAGTGCAAGAAAGAGCTTCCGATCATAAGCATGATCCTCAAATCCGCGCAGGAGATCGCATTTGGCGAGACGTACACGATGCGGGCTGGAAGAGGACCTGTTCTTGAC
>CBDUQO010000277.1:0-2106 GCA_965369365.1 uncultured Methanosarcinales archaeon | reverse complement strand
AAGGCATCGAGTACATGGATGACCCGAAGCCAGGAATGTTCCTTATAAAGAAACTAGCGGCTCAGAAGCACAAAAATAATGCGCCAAAAGAAGGAGCGGCGCATTAGCCGTGCTTTTTACATCGGGCGCTTTCAGCCGTACCACATAGGGCATCACACCGTCCTTTCAAGCATCGCTGATCAGGTCGATGAGATTGTGGTTGGGATTGGCAGCGCGCAGCGCAGCCACGAGGTTGAAAATCCGTTTACGGCAGGCGAACGTGTAGTTATGATCTCACGTTCGCTGAAAGATTTAGATATTGATTGTTACGTAATTCCGATCGAGGATATACAGCGAAATGCGGTCTGGGTCTCGCATGTGAAATCCATGACTCCGCATTTCGATCTTGCGTATACAAACAACCCGCTCGTCTTCAGGCTCTTTGAAGAGGCGGGGGTTATGGTCAAGCGTTCCCCAATGTACCAGCGGGAGACTTATTCCGGAACCGCTATTCGGAAGAAGATGCTAACTGGCGAGGGGTGGGAAAATCTCGTACCTGATGCTGTTGCTCGTGTGATTGAGGAGGTCGGAGGGGTTGAGCGTCTGCGAGAGGTTGCGCGGGATGATCTAAGGTAGGTGCCCATCGATACGGTCGGATTGGCATGAGCGGAACAACCACAGTTGGCTACTTGTTACTTTGTTCCAATGGTGCGTATCATCCAGTTAGTGGTTTCTTGAGGTGTGCTTAAATCCCACGTAAGAGTTTTTTCTTGAACAGTGTACGATCGATCTGATGAGAATGAAGTATCAAAACCTATATACACTCCTGTGTCGGGATATACTGCATCATTACGATCAGTTGAATCCGTGTACATAGCTATGTAGAAGTCACCGCTCACAATAATATTTGGTACACCCTTGTAACCCCATGTAGCGGAATCAAATGAATCTGCTGTCGTAGAATATTCTGAGTGCGGCACAACATCCGAATAAAGTGTGTTTCCATCGCGATCCCATATCTCAAATCGCGTATTGCAGTCCTCCCCATATCTTCTTGAGAACAGTTTTATTGCAGTGATTGTGAACGGTTCTGAATCAGGAGTGGTCATTCTTATGGCATACCCCCGGTTTCCACCATCATCCGAACAACTCCCATCACCGGACCCCCGGCTCCAGCCCCCCTCTGCGCTTCCATCATCATAAGCTATTTCAATTTCTGGTGCTGGTTGGGGGGTGGGAATATCGATATTCTCCGCCACTACCTGCAGGATCATGAGCGCATCGAGCGAGGTGACTTGCATATCATTGTTTACGTCCGCTACGGCGAGTATTGCAGCATCACACTGGCGGCTGCCTGCTGCGATTTTGAGCGCAATCGCGGCGTCTGTGGTCGTGATTTGTGCATCATTATTAAGATCCCCATGTACAGGTCTCCCGCTATAATCGGTCAGAATCTGCGTTCTTATCGGGGCGCCGGTGGAAACATTGTACGTGGTGTATTTGACCTCCCACCTAACGCGGTCCCAGGGTGTTGGTTCCCACTCAATACTGTGATCTATTATGCACCCGTCCCGGTATCCTTTTTTATCCACCACATAACATTCAAATGTGCCTGCGGGTGTTGTTATGCTTACAGGTCCGGTCACTGTATGATTCCACAAAATATCTTCTCGATCGGCTGCCACTGTTATATATGTGCGATTGGCAGCAATTTCCTTGTAGAACCAGCCATCTGGAGTGAAATAGTCTATCAAATCATAATATCCACTGTAATTCGATACGTGGAAGTTATATCCATTGATTGTGGCAGGCGGCATTTTAGTTATTTTGAACGAGCCCACGGTAAGATCGTCTTCTATCACATAATAAACCGCGTACTTACCCACATCCCATGATGTGTGTGCATCCGGCTCATTAGGATTCCGATCCAGAACATTTGGAATTCCATCACTATCATCATCAGCCAGATCCCATTCTGTCGGCTCGATGGTTACTTGTTTTCTGGCAGTATCGGTCGCCCCGTTATCATCAGTTACCGTTAATGCGAAATCGTAGGAAAACGGTTCAAAAACAGGGCTCCAATCTGTTGTGTACCACACATCTCTAATAATGCTCCAGTTTCTCCAT
>CBDUQO010000276.1:0-2130 GCA_965369365.1 uncultured Methanosarcinales archaeon | reverse complement strand
CAGATATTGCCGACATGATCTCCGATCTGCTCAAGATACTGTGCCACAGACGTCAACTGTGCTACATCGTCAAGCTTTCCCATATCCTCAATCATCAGCGTAATCGACACCCGCCTGAGCTGGTCAAACAACGCATCGAGCTCATCGTCACGCTTTGCGATCTCGTAAGCCAAATCTGAGTTCAGATCGCCAAAGGCACGCAGTGCGCCGCCAAGCATCTCACATACAATATGAGCCATTGCGGTGATATCGATCAGGGACCTGACGTGTTTCTTATCCTGGGTTTCGATTGCAACCCTTGCAATATCCACGGCAAGGTCACTCATCCGCTCGATATCGAGATTGATCTTGACCACAGCCCCTATCGTCCGCAGGTCCCGATCCACTGGCGGCTTTGGTACGGGAAGCTGCATACAGAGCACATCGATATCTGCAGAAAGACTATCAATACCGGAATCGCCGGTTATCACCGCCTCTGCCTGCTCGACATTGTGATCCTGCAATGCCTCAACCGAGTCCTTTATCGCTGAATTTGCCAGTTCTCCGAGCCTCAAAACGTTCTGTTGTATATTTACAAGTTTATTGTAGTATTGTTCTTGAACCATTATAGTCCTCCCTATTTCTCTATCCAAACCTTCCTGTGATATAATCCTCGGCACTCTTCTTTTCCGGATTAAAGATCTGTTTCGTATTTCCAAGTTCAATCGGCTCTCTGTGAAGGAAGAATGTCGTGTGATCGGATACTCTCGCTGCTTGCTGCACGTTGTGCGTGGCGATTGCGATCGTCGCATTCTTTAACGCCTGCGTGTCACCGTACCAGAGGTTTAAGTCATGGCTTTCGATTTGAATGTCCTTTTCCATCATTTCATAAGCCCCAGCGATTCGATAAACTCCCTGCCAGCGATAACATCGGGTAACGTCTTCATCTCAAGCACATACGTGCTGCAAAAATCAAGCTGGCAGAGGACACCCTCAAAATCAACCGAACCCCTGCCGGGTGCAAGATGCTCATCATACACACCGTTGTTGTCATGCAGATGTACAACCTCAATCTTACGCCCCATACGTTCGATGAACCATTCAGGCGGGATGCCCGAGTGGTGGGCATGACCGATATCAAAGGTCATGCCAAAACCCGGATGCCGGTTCAAGATATCCTGAATCTCTTTAGGGCGCAACCCGAATTTAGTTATGTGCTTCTCAAAACTGTCGTTCTCGACCAGGAGTCCCGTATCCAGCCCTTCATAAGCCACCGCAATCTCATCCAGTGACGCCTTCATGTTCTCTTTAGCCTTTGCAGTGGCTCGTTTATGGTACTGCTCCGGAATGTGTCCCGCGTGTATATTCACCCACGCCTTTGAACCGACCTCTTGCAGATACTCGCCTATCCGGATCACCTGAGCGACACAGGACGCTCTTACTTGGTTGTTCACGCTCGCAAGGTTGAAGTCCCTGCTCGGGGCGTGGTACGAGATAGTAAAATCATATTCGGAGAGAACCCTCCTCAGGAGAGCAGAGTCCGCCGTTCCGTATACGTAATCGTTGTCCTTTCTGACCTCGATATGGTTAAATCCATTCGAATGCAGAAAACCCAGGAATTGCAGCGTGTTTTTCCCGAAACGAAGATCCAGCGCCGCTCCAATTCGTGTCATCTCACACCGCCTGCCGCATACACGACATCTCCACCCACAATCGTACGCGTAACAACTGGAAGTCCCACCCGTTCTGAGACGACCAGCAGATCTGCCCGTTTCCCGATCTCGATTGACCTGGTTGTAGTATTGGAGCCCCCATCATGGTGGCATAACCCAATCAACAACCAGTTCCTGCTCCCCGCCCGGAAGCACCTTGTAAATCCGCAAATCCCCCTGATCAACATCGATTAAGTTATAGCACTGCGTCGTCCTCGCCTTGATCTTGTTTGAACATGCAGTCCCTGCATTCACGACAAACATCTCATTCAGCCGCCAGACATACGGCACATGCCTGTGCCCGCAGAGCACGAGATTAACGCCGCACCTGTCGAGCAGTTCAAGCACATCGCCTGAATCAACAGGAATCTGCTCCTCTCTGCCTGTCATCGGAACCGGGATCAGGTGATGGTGGAGCGCGAAGACCTTGAAATCGTCC
>CBDUQO010000275.1:0-2151 GCA_965369365.1 uncultured Methanosarcinales archaeon | reverse complement strand
CGAGCAAGAACAATCCGACGAATGCTACGGTTAAAAAAATGAACAGTGATAACCATGGATGATGCGTTACAGGCAAAATAATTGTGAGACCTGCCACTAAAAGTACGAAAACGATTAGTGGCAGCCAATCTCTAATATCTTCAGTCATCCGCACACACCTTTATAGTCATTAGACATGTCCCGATATAAAATGCAACTTTTGGAGCACACGCTCAACAACCCCTTCATGCGATCCGCGGATTGATCATTCAGGGGTTTGCAATTCCCCCATTTGTGAGGGTGATGCCAGCATTTGATGTGGAATGGCGCAAAAAACTGAAACTATGAACCCAAAAAACGAAGATGTACCGAAAGCGGCTGATATCCCAACCATAACCCCCGAGATGGTGGAGGAAACGAATATCGAGATTGCAAAAAGACGTGTGGGTAGGCCCGGGTCACCCCTGAAGAATATCGTTGATGCACCCTGCCCGGTATGCGGCTTGCAGTCAGTGAGTTTTACGGATGATCTCGTATTCGAAGTGGTGCTAACTGGCGAGCGGATCGTGATTCCAAACTTATCAGGGCTTCGATGCTCAAACTGCAGGGATTTTGCATTCGATGCCGATTCATCAAAGATCATCGATGAGCACACCGGAAACAAACCAGCGGGTGGGTACGAATGCAGAATATCGATAGTCGGCGCAGGAAAACTCGGGATGTACTTTCCGAAAGATGTTCTCAGGGTCATGGAGATCACAAAGAAAGGCAAGGCGATTGTGACGCCGCTTTCACGAAGGAAGATGATTGTGGAGTTGTATCCGGAGTGAACCGGTTCGTCCCGCAACTATGCTCTTTTAACCACACAAGTTTACAGTCGCTGCACCAGGGTCACCGCGTCGACACGATCTTCACCACATCTCGGTCCTCAAGCTCTCTTCCCATCCGCATCTTCCGTCTGGCATCAACCGCATGTAGGAAACCCTCTCCGATGTCGGTATGCACCTGATACGCAAGATCGTGCGCTGTGCTGCCCCGCCGCATCAGGAAAGCATCAGGAAGGACGTTTCCTTTCTTGTCCGCAAATTTTGACTCATCTTCGACCGGATATGCTACGATCTGGTCAAGGAGATCAAAGACTGCCGCATTGATACACTGCTGTATGCCAGTTCCCCCCATTCTCTCGATCATATCCTGAATCTTGTCGAGAGCCTGCGTCTGCGCACCCGTGAGATCTTTTGAGATGATTTCAAAGCTTAAGTCGCCGGGTATGTACGAGATCGCACCGCTCCGATCTGCCATGCGCAGCGCAAGTTCTGCTTCGGCGGATGTCGGGATCACGGTGTAATCAAGGTCACACAACCTCCGGATATTCTCTTCGGATGCGATATCAGCCTTGTTTGCTGCGATGATCATGGGTTTGCTCTCTCTGCGGAGCAGGTCTGCAAAGTCCTGTACCTCCGAATCCCCCCATTTGTGCAGGGGCTTTGCACAGGTCTCGTTGAAATGGAATAGGGCTGTTTTTGCCTGCAGGATGCTTATGCCCGCGCCAGCGAGCTGTTCGGCAATCACAACCTCTGCTTTCAGGTTTTCTGCGTGTATCTTCTTTGATAGCCGGTTCCAGTTCCGGCTGAGTATCGAAGATAACCATAAGGCAAATTCGCGTTCAAGAAACTCGATATCCCCGACAGGATCATGCTCGCCGATATTCACCGGGTTGCCCTCGATATCGGTTCCGCCTGAGGCATCGACTACGTGAATGATCGCCTGCGCCTGACGCAGGTTGTCAAGGAACGCATTGCCAAGCCCCCGCCCTTTGTATGCATCAGGCACGAGACCCGCGACATCGATTAGCTCGATTGGCACAAACCGGATGCCGCTTTGGCAGTTTGTGCATCTGGTATCAAGGTCGGTACACGGGCATTCAGTGCGCACATAGCCAATCCCGTGATTGGCGTCAATGGTAGTGAATGGGTAATTTGCAATTTCGACATCCGCAAGAGTCGCGGATTTGAAGAACGTCGATTTCCCGGAGTTTGGTTTTCCTGCAAGTGCTATCGACATCGACATGGCGATAACCTGTTGTTTGGCTCCGGATATATAACTTGCGCTTCTAACGGCTTTGGGACATTATTATCCGACCAACTGCCCCATCACACCACAACCCCCATC
>CBDUQO010000274.1:0-2161 GCA_965369365.1 uncultured Methanosarcinales archaeon | reverse complement strand
CCACGCGGGTCGTCCATCTATTTCATGCAACACACATCCCTCGGCTCTGGTTGCCTGTAATAGCTCGCTTACAGGCGTGTGACCATGCTGCACACCGGTGTAAAGCGGCTTTTTTGAAGCCAAGAGACATACACTGACCGCATCAGTTGCTATGCTGTCATCAGAGAAGACAAACGTCTCTTTGAATTTCAGGTCATCACCCGCGGCGCCACCTGCAAGTTTCACGTTCTTACCGAAGGTCTGGTTGAAGACTGCGGATGCCAGCACCGTCATCTCCTCGCCGACCCCTGCCAGCCCATCAATGAGGAGAATAGCAGATAGGTGTGGATAATCCCCCATTTCCAGCGGAAGTTTGTTTGCGATCGTTCTCACTGCACGCTCCGGATCTTCTTTCACGCCATCCGCGATCGCTGTTGCGAACTTGATACCATCTGACGCGATCAAGCCGACCGCCACACTTCCTTGTTCCACGTGCTCCTCGGTAAACTCGCCTGATGACGAGCAGCCGATCAGAGGTGCGTTGCCAGTGGCTGCTCTTACTGTATCAACCACCGTTTGATAGTCGTATTCACTGGATGAATACACGATCGATAAGTCAACATGACCTCCGCCAAACTTATCTTTCGCCTGATGAACAGCTTTTTCAGCCGCCACGACACCATCAGTGCCTTTACCCAATCCTGTTGCTAATGTTGTTCCCATGTCAATCACCCCGTTTTAAGCAGACCCAATCTATCATTCGTAGCGATGTCTATTAAATTTTTTTCTCGGGCTATTCTGAGATTTTGGTCGCTGGTAGTCTCATTTATATGTCAACTCCCCGCCACCCCTGCGATCTGCAGCGCATACTTAAGCCCCTCCTGCATCGACCGCTTCGTTGTAATCTCCGACATATCCACGCCAAGCCCAACAAGCGTATGCGCAGTCTCCGGCTGTATTCCTGTGACGACGCACCTTGTGCCAAGCAGCTTTGCAGCCTTCGTCACGTTGATCAGATGGCTTGCAACATTCGTATCAACGGAATGCACGCCTGTCACGTCGATTATCACAACTCTTGATTGTGTCTCGACAATCTTTGCAAGCATCGTCTCCATCAACCGGTTGATCCGCTCATTGTCAAGAACACCTATGATCGGGAGCACGAGCACACCATCCCACACCTGGATCACAGGGATGGACAGCTCCTCGTAGGACGCTTTCAGTTTGTCGAATGCCTGCTGCAACTCTCGCTCAAGTCTTTTGCGCTCACTGATGTCAGAAAGGAGCCCTTCCACACCGAGTGGATTGCCGTCCCGATCGAAATAGAAATGACTGCTTACCAGTGCCGGTACTGATGTCCCGTCCCTTGTTTTCAGTGTGACCTCGTAATTATCCACGCTCCCTTTCGCCTGGAGCGTCTTAAGAAAATGGTCACGCTCTTCAGGAATCGCATAAAATGTCGCGGCGACGTTCACTCCCAGCATCTCCTCGATAGAATCGTAGCCCAGTAGTCTGAGTCCCGATGGACTTGCCATGACAAGATTGCCGTCCATATCAGTTCTGTAAAAGACGTCCTGGATATGTTCAATGATATTCCGGTAGTTCGCTTCACTCTCCGCGAGCGATTCCTCCGCGGCTTTGCGGTGGGTGATATCGGAATCCACCCCGCGATAACCGAGAAGTTCACCCGCATCATCCAGAATCGGAACCCCGCTGCTTGACATGCAAACCAATCGTCCGTTTCGGGTCACAACCCAGTTTTCCAGATCCTTGAACGGACGTTTTTCCCGGACCGCATCCTCAAAGGTCGCGCTGACCTTTGCAATCATATCGGGCGGCATCAGGTCAAACGGGGTTTTACCGATCACCTCCTCAGTAGGATAGCCCAGAACATCCTTCACATACCCAGAGCAATAGGTATACGCCGCATCGGAATCCACCTCCCATATCCAGTCAGACATGCTCTCGGCAATATGTCTGAAACGAGTCTCCGAGTTTCTCAATGCATCCTCCGCGCTTCTGCGCTCGGCAATCTCCTGCTGCAGTCCGGTGTTCGCTTCCGCAAGTTCTGATGTGCGTTCCTGCACACGTTTCTCCAGCTCGTTATGCGCCCCCTGTAGCGCATCTTCCGCGCTTTTCCGCTCGCTGATGTCAGAAAACATCTCGACAAGCAAGGTCTCAC
>CBDUQO010000273.1:0-2201 GCA_965369365.1 uncultured Methanosarcinales archaeon | reverse complement strand
CGCAAGTGCTATCGTTGAAGGAAGAAGCCCCTTCCGATAGGGAGGGGTAGTTCACAAATGTTAGCTACTGAAGTGTACATCTATAAAACAGGGGTTACACCTCAATTAGGTTCACACTTCAGATATGACGATATACACAAAGATGATGAACAGTGGCAGTATCAACATGCTGAAACGGTCTGAAAGGTTTTTGTTCCACTGATCGGTCACAGACATCACCTCCGAGATGAAAAGCAGCATCGCAAGCGATACCGTGCTTAGTATAGGCAGATTTGGATATAGTAAATCGATCAAAGTGTGCATGATCATGTACTGCAATTTGGTTGTAGCGCTCATAAAGATGTCGTTATAGTATCAGATAGGGGGTTGCCAACCCAACTTCTCCCGGGTATTTTCACAATACGAATCCAATGATCCACTGGGCATTTCTTTGACCCGCGCTTTTCTCGAGCTCAATCCGCTTATCCATGCATTCCAAACGCAACTGGCAAAACATGGTTTCTACTGCGACTAAATTCAAACCATCTTGCACATTCGTGAAATACTACATGGCAGCACAAGACCCGGGACCGATGGCGAAATCGTACGTGTTTAGCTGATTGCGAAAAAACCACGAGATTAACACAGAAATCTTGTGGAAATCCGTGCAATCTTGTGGTTTCTACCACAAGTTACTCAAGCATACACCGGTCCGGGATGCCGGGGGTGGCGAATGTATTGTATAGTAAATGACAATACGTGATAGTAAGCATGCACTACAAGATATCTGCCATGGAGGTTGCGCAAGTTTGAGGCTACTTATTATCGGATACAGCCCCAGATACATTGTCTGCGCTGGAAAACGTGCGGGATATACCGTGTATTCGCTTGATCACTTCGGAGATGTTGATCTGCTTCGGTGCGCAGATCGGTACGCACGATTCGATGAGATAACCTGCAACGAAGATCTGATAGATTATCTGGATCGCCTGAACTGGGATTTTGACGCAATCATCCTTGGCACGGGATTTGAATGTGCAGATCCGGAAGGCTACCACGTGCTGAACAACCGTGCCGAGGTCATGAGATCGATCAGCAACAAAAAGCTTTTCGGAGGGATGATGGAGTCGTTTGGATTTCCGCATCCGAAAATCTACGATATCTCAGATGATTTTGAGTGTCCAGTCATGGTAAAGCCGGTTTATGGCGCTGGCGGGATAGAAAACAGACTCGCATATAACAAGGATGCGGTAGAGGCTTGCGGGGCTGGTATGCTGATTCAGGAGTATCTTGAAGGTGTTTCTGCGAGTGTCTCTGTGATCTCAACGCACGAGGCGGCAGTCGCAGTTGCCGTAAACGAGCAACTCATCGGGACTTCGTGGCTCACCAGGGATAAGTTTGCTTACTGCGGAAACATAACACCGTTTTTGAGCAGATACAATGAAGAGATGCGGGAAATTGCGGTTCGGCTGGTTCTTAAGCTGGAACTAATCGGTTCAAACGGTGTGGACTTCCTGATTACGGAGGATGGTCCTGTGGTGATCGAGGTAAATGCACGGTTTCAGGGAACGCTTGATACGGTTGAATATACCACCGGGATCAGTGTATTTGATGCGCATGTGCGGGCATTTGGGGGTGAATTGGTGAATGTGGCACCTCCGGACGCTGCTAAAGACCGATTTTCCGGGAAAGCAATCCTGTTTGCTGATGTGGATGTTACAATTACTAATACGATCGCAGAAAAACTTGCGCAGGAGTGGATCATGGATATCCCACAGGTCGGGTGGAGGATTCCAGCGGGGGATCCTGTAACGACGCTCTTTTGTGTGGGGGACAGTCGAGAGAAGGTGGTGCGAGAGTTGCGGGCAGCCGCTGGGCGGATACGTGAATGCTGGCGGCAACCGTCCGCAGCTAACAGAAAGACGGCGTTACCTTGATCTGAGATATGTGATCAGGAACGGAAAAATCGGCTCACTGGTATCTCGCGTTGCAGTCCTGCACAAGCCACATCGGATTAACCGCCGATTCAGTCGCCCAATATCGGTTTTGCAGAGTTTTCTGTCAGTTGAAAATACAATGAACCGCAGATAAACGCGGATGAATTCGGATTTGTTAACCCGGGTATCTGCGTTT
Organism: uncultured Methanosarcinales archaeon; assembly: GCA_965369365.1. GTDB lineage: Archaea > Halobacteriota > Methanosarcinia > Methanosarcinales > Methanogasteraceae > Methanogaster_D. The sequence goes on along the minus strand of CBDUQO010000273.1, from coordinate 89 downwards.
GCCTGTATGCATCTATGGCTAATATAACTAAGGGCGTAACTACTCACCCACACAACCAGATGGCATAAACGGATCTCCTCTAAGCGCAT
>CBDUQO010000272.1:0-2202 GCA_965369365.1 uncultured Methanosarcinales archaeon | reverse complement strand
AAAGCAACTTTTAATATTTTAAGCCTAGCCCCTATTGCATCTTTTATATTTACATTTGTTTTTGTTATTTCATCTAACATTCCGAGTGTATCTGAATGCCAGCGTTGCTGGATTTGGGCGAAGTGTCGGAGGCACGAATCCGGATACGTTTCAGTTATATGAAGTTGTATTCATCTTCAGTTTATCTAATACTCATGGGGAATACCTTTAATGTGTAAACTGAGATGTTCATGACCCTCTATCTCTTCGATCCAACCATAATTAGCATCTGATTTTACATCCAGATCTTTTATGTATGGCTTGATATCAAGCACAGGGGTTCCATCGAACGCATCCAAACCTGATGTTAAAATCTCGTTATTTATGATGCGTTTTATGCGAACAATGCTAAGACCGATGTGATTCGGGCGATCAGGAGACCTGCTTGCAAACACACCTACCTTTACACCACCAGCCCATGGAGGAGACACAATCATTGACTGCTCTCCCTTTACATGATGTATATAGTAAATAACATAGATATAGCGAAATCCGGCAAGTTTGTGGAGTCCCTCGGCATATTGGGGCTCAACTATTATACGGAAATCTCCCTCGTCCTCCTTCACTGGCTGATACGGTGCATTATCAGTATATGGAGTTCGAATAACGCCGATCTGATTCAGCTCAAAGCATGTGATTCCTTCTGTTTGTTTAATTTCTTTTGACATTTCATGTCTCCTCTGTTTCGAGTATCTCTCAGGTCTTATTAACACTATTTTCTTCCATCTTCTTATTTGATAATTCAATAGGTATATTTTCCCCGAAGCCACTTCTCCTGATTCATCTCCTAAATTAAAAAGTCTCAGAAACACTTCGTAAACCTTAATATACCCGGAAGATAAAAGAGCGACGAGGTGTAGCATAGAGTGCCACGCAGCAGTAGTTCATGAGCTTTCGAATATTATTGTACCCCGCTTGGATCGTGTCCCTGAAGTGGTGGAGAAATAGATCGGAAAAAAGGACAATGACATACAATGGCATCAAATAAAATCGGTCTGTTGGAGAGATTGGAAAGAAGCACTGTCTTATGCGCAGAAGGCTATGTTTTCGAACTTGAAAGGAGAGGATACCTCAAAGCAGGAGCGTTCGTGCCGGAAGTTGTTCTGGATCATCCCGAAGCTGTCAAGGAACTTCACAGGGAGTTCTTGCGAGCGGGTTCTGAGGTCATGATGGCGCTTACGTATTATGCCCACCGGGACAAACTCAGAGTGGTCGGCAGGGAGAACGACCTGGAAAAATTGAACCGCCAGGCTCTAAGGCTTGCTAAAGAAGCTGCCGCGGAGGGGGATGCCCTTCTTGCGGGAAATATATGCAATACCTGGGTTTACAGTCCGGAAAATCATGAGGAGACCTCTGAAATTGTACGATCGATGTATCAAGAGCAGGTTGGCTGGGCTAAAGAAGAGGGTGCGGATTTCATCGTTGCTGAAACGATGGGGTATCTTGGAGAGGCGTTGATAGCTCTGGATGTGATTAAATCAGCGGGGCTTCCGGCGGTGGTTACGCTTGCGGCATGCTGCGATACCACAAAGGATGGGCATTCGTGGGAGGCGGCATGCCGTATACTGGAAGATGGTGGAGCTGATGTTGTCGGGCTCAACTGCACAAGAGGGCCGGCTACCATGATTCCGCTTCTCAAAAAGATACGAAAATCGGTTAAAGGGTATGTAGCGGCTTTACCGGTCCCTTACCGCACAACACCCCAGCAACCAATATTCCAATCCTTAAAAGAGAAGGGGCATGACTATGCATTCCCGCTGAACCTCGAGCATTTTTTATGCACGAGGAGCGAGATGGCGGATTTTGCCCTTCAAGCGCAAAAAATTGGAATAAATTACATTGGCATCTGTTGCGGTGGAGCTCCACATCATGTGCGGTCGATGGCGGAGGCTCTGGGAAGAAGAGTGCCCGCAAGCAGATATTCCCCTGATATGTCCCGGCACAGCATGCTTGGGTCAGATGATGTCGTAAGAGCAGATCACAAACGGTTCCTTAAAGAGTGGGAAGCGGTTTCTGCCGAGACTGATGACTGATCGGATCACTTCCCCACAACCCTCGCGTCCAGCACCTTGAGAACACCCCGGTCCCCATACCATAGTCTCTCAGTCTCCACAAGTTCGATCCGCTCCTTGAAATACGGAGCATCAAGAACAAGCGTTTCGT
>CBDUQO010000271.1:0-2207 GCA_965369365.1 uncultured Methanosarcinales archaeon | reverse complement strand
TGTTGGGTGATATGAGTCTTTTCCTCTGACAATTCCAGACCACGCTCAGATAGGAATTCTTTAACCACTTCAGCAATACCTTCAGCAGTCTCTTCTGAGTCTGCGGTAACGATAAAATGGCTCTCCGCTGTTTTGTAGGGGTATTTTAATACCCTGACGCCAACAATCGAATCATCGTGAAAAGTTAATGTGACAAAGTAGAATTATGTGGGGGAGCTAAACACATACCGCACCAACAACAATCTCTCCGCCCCGCACACCTGCACAGACCTCGGGATCGTAGTACGAATACGCCCGGCTGTCGGGTATAATCGCATTTACCGGAAAGAGCGCCCGCATTTCGACGTCAAATGAGAGTTCCGTTCCCCGCGGCAGGTCAAGCACGTAGACAATGGCTTTCCTGCCCGCGATTTCATAGCGCATGATCGTGCCATCTGCAACCAGCCGATCCAGACTCCCTGTGACCGGCGCAAATCCGGTTGGCACGGCAACATCCACAATCATCATGCCCGTGGAATCGGCGGCTCCTGTGTAGATAATCCGCGTGTGCGCGGTCACGATGTCGTTTACCGCAACATCGGTTGCATCATAGGTGATATCCAGTTGCAGGTCAGATACCGGTGCAATTTCCGGAAGTATCGTGTTGAACCGCTTTACCAGTTGATAATTTACTTCTCCGGTTCCGGTAAGCGCAAGCTGCACTTCACCTGCACCATCCGGCACCCGGACGGTCTGGAGCACATCAAAGTTCCCGGCATCGATTCCGATCTCCTTGATAGTGGCGCCGTCAGCAGATACTGCCACGGTGGCGTTGATATCCCTGCCCTGCATTGTTGCCGCGGTCATCAGTGCTTTTAGTGCCATAACAGTATCCTGTGTCGATGAAAATCCACCAAGAGAGTTTCGCTGGGATGCGATCCATTTAATGGCATCGTTTGCAAGCGGATGCTTTGCATTGATCAGGGCAAGTGCTGCATAAGCCGTGATCTCGATGTTCTTGCTCGAAGGCGGGTGACCGTACCTGAACGGACCTGGATCCATGTCTGATTCCAATTCCGAGTCCCTGACTGCGGTCTCGTCCGGTCCCCAGTAGACGCCGTTTTTATCTTCCTTTGCCATCGCCACGAGCTTCTCAAGCGCTGCATCAGCGGTCGGGCTTTCGAGTTTTCGGAGTGCGACAGAGCCTATCGCAAGTGAATACGGATCGGTCTGGTCGTCTAAGTTATCTTCAAGGTATGTCTGCGCATGTTTGAGGACTAAAGTTCCCGCGTCCCCGTATTCGGCGAGTGCAATTCCAACGAAACTTGTGAGCGCATATCTACCCTCCATTCCACCAATCATCTCCTCGTGGCAGATGAAACCGATTGATTCCCATGAACCGTCCGCATTCTGGTGGGTGCAGATCCAGTCCGAAGCCTCTGCAAGAATCGAGTCGTCGATGGAGGTTACGTCCCGTGCGCTTGAAAATGAGTTCAGGACAAACGCCGTGAGCCAGAGGCTGCCACCCTCGCCCCCACCCTCACCGAAGGCGGAGAACGAGCCGTCGTTGTGCCTGAATGTGAGCTGGCGCTGATAGCCAGTTGTGATAAAGAGTTCAGCTTTTGCCTGAATCTCGGGGTTGGTCTGATCAGTTGCCTTGAGATAACGAAGGATCTCAACATCGGGTGCAAACATGATCATATTCTGTTCGCCACAACCATACGGCATATCAAGGAGGCTATCTATGCCATTTATCGTCTGTGCAACTATGCTTGGCGTAAAACTAACCAGAACAACCCCGGAATCAGAAACAATTCCCCGCGGAAGCGCGGCATTAAGTGTGGTGCTACCCGCTTCCAGATTTCCGTTCTCAACGATCTCCTGCCTCGTCCCCTCTGCCTCAACGATGATATCCTTTTTCACGGCATCAGCCATCTTTTCAGTCTGTGCTGTGATTTCTATAGCATGGGTGCCGATTTTTGTTGGCGTAATCGTGAAACTAACGTCTTCCACGCTGTTTGCGCCGATCGACACGCTTGCCACATCATCGCCGATGTTATTGAACCAGCCGCCGGAAGAGAGTGTTAATCTAACATCCTGCGGCATATCGAGGTAGTTATAGACCTGCACCCGGACAGGGAATATCTCTCCGCGGGTCACTGCGTATGGGAGATCAGGATCGAGGAAGAACTCCTGAAATACTGTGAGACTGTCCTCTGATATCCCGA
>CBDUQO010000270.1:0-2247 GCA_965369365.1 uncultured Methanosarcinales archaeon | reverse complement strand
CGGGCACAATTCATCTTGCGAGCTGCTTGTAACTCGAATTACCATAGAGCCATACAATTCAGCGTATTCGGAGGTTGTGGCTGGCGTGGTTTTGTAACACTGCCGCATCCCGCATAACTATAAGACCCCGCAGGCACTGAAACGATAAGTAACCACCATGGAACGGATCATAATAATCAGCGGGAAAGGCAGCTCAGGGAAAACGACGCTTGCAGAAAACAAAGTCATCACAGACTGCGATGTGAACGCTCCTAACCTAACACCTGCACCGGCACCTGCCGATGAAACCCGAAGTCCGGGAAACGCACAAATTCACCTGGCGAAGATTGCCCCGTGTTTCTGGCGTGTCTATCATCAAATCCACGGACGGATCGGTTCCTGGTGCGATAAAGAAGATAGGAGGGCGTGCGAATGAAGATCACGACAGTCTATGATAATGAAGTATATCCCGGTTCGGATGCGTCTGCTACCGGACTTAAGAGCGAGTGGGGGTTTTCCTGCCTGATAGAAGTGTCCGGCGAGCAAATACTCTTTGACACCGGTGGAGACGGATCGATTTTGCTGCATAACATGGAACGACTGGGGATTGACCCGGAAGATCTCGGAAAAGTTGTTTTATCACACGAACACTGGGATCATGCAGGCGGCATCCCGGATCTGCTTGAAGAGAACCGCGATGCCGAAATATATCTGCTGGCATCGTTTTCCGAATCGTTCAAGAGCAAGATCAGAAATCCGGTGATCGAGGTACAAGGTCCGGCAGAGATATGTAATCTGGTGCATACCACAGGAGAACTTGGTAGCGACATAAAGGAGCAGTCTCTGGTGCTGGAGACAAAAAACGGGATCGTTGTCGTCACAGGATGTGCGCATCCCGGGATCGGGGATATCATGGGCAGAGCGTCAGAATTTGGAGCGCTATACGGGATCATGGGTGGATTTCATGGATTTTGCAATTATCCGGTGCTGGAAGGCATGAAATTCCTTTCTCCGTGCCACTGTACCCAGCACCTCCGGGAGATCGCATCAGGCTTCCCGGATGCATACCAGAGAAACGGCGTCGGTAGGGTGTTTACCTTTGAGTAATAGCGACAGCAGTACCAGCAGTACCAGCAATAGCAACAGCCCCAACACCAGCAGTAGCAACAGCGATAGCTCATACATATTTGGTCCTGTGCCCTCCAGAAGGCTCGGGAGGTCGCTTGGCATCGATATCACGCCATACAAGACCTGCACGTTCGACTGTGTCTACTGCCAGCTCGGACGAACCACAGAGAAAACCGTGCAGAGAAGGGAGTACGTACCGAAGGATATGGTTCTCTCTGAACTGGAGGGGTTTCTGGACAAAAACGAGGGCGATATTGATTGTATCACATTCGCAGGATCAGGGGAGCCAACACTGCATTCTAAGATCGGTGAGATGATTAATGCGATCAAGACGATGACCGATGTCCCGGTTGTGGTGATAACCAATGGTTCGCTCCTCTTTTTAGAGGATGTGCGAAGCGATCTCACGAATGCCGATTTTGTGCTGCCGTCACTTGATGCCGCAACCACACCAGGGTTCCGCGCTGTGAATCAGCCACACGAGAGCCTCAAAGTGGAGCAAATCGTCGAAGGACTCAGGATATTTAGAGAAGCGTTTGAAGGGAAATTCTGGCTTGAGATTATGATTGTTAAGGGGATGAACGACTCGGAAGATGAGATTTTGGCGCTAATGGATGCAGTCTCCAGGATCGGTCCTGATCTGGTTCAGTTAAATACCGTGGTGCGACCCTCTGCTGATAATGTCGAGGCAGCAGGCAAGGGCGAGATGATGCGGATATGCGAGCGATTTACAGAATCCATTGGACCGAAAGGAGGTGTCGAGATCATCGCTGACGTAAGAATCGCGGTTCATGCGGATATCCTGCCGCTCTTAGAGCGAAGACCACTCACGATGGATGAAATATCAGATGCGCTTCAGGTGCACCGAAACGAGGCTGCAAAGTATCTGCGGGAAATGGAGGTGCGGGGCGAGGTTGTGGAGATGGTGCACGAGGGCAAAAGGTATTTTACGAGGCGGTGATGTCTGATACTGCTGATCTTTAGTATATGCTTGAGTAACCCGCGATAGGAACCACGAGATTACACAGATCTCCACAAGATTTCTGTGTTAATCTCGTGAGATCTTGTGTAATCTCGTGGTTTTATATGGCTCTATGGTAATTCGAGTTACAAGCAGCTCGCAAGATGAATTGTGCCCGT
>CBDUQO010000269.1:0-2290 GCA_965369365.1 uncultured Methanosarcinales archaeon | reverse complement strand
CCCTGAGTAGATCCTCAGGAACACGGGCTGTGATTGTCCCAGCATTCATCTGATCACCAATATAATTTAAATGAATGCGATGCCTCATAAAAGCATCGCAGAATCATACTTCCCCTTGCCCCTGTAACAAAACCCCATGCTTAACCCGCCCATAAACTCCCGCGTCCAATTACAGCACACCTCGCAGCGCTATACTATGCAATCGCGCTTACCGACAGGCATCCGGCGCAAACGAGATCGCTACGCGGCTCATTCCCCCACAACAGGAGTCTTGATCAGATCGATGGCCCCGGCAGAGAAGATTAGCACGCCTGCGGTTAGCACCACCCGGTCACCCATGTTCACGAATCCTGCATACATCGCAGACCGTATCGATGCCGCAACCATCTTGTCGGTGTTCTTGGTCACCAGTGGGAGCATCTGCGGGACAACACCCAATATAAGCGAAAGCCTGCGGAATGCCCCCTCGTCAGGCGTCACAGCAACGATCGGCGTCCCTGGTCAAGCCATGCGGGTATAGCGAGGTTGCATGATACTGTTTTAGGCACCTGAGTAGTTACCTTGCGGTTAGCTAAACACACATCAACTCGTAACTGTGCGGTGATATCAGTTCAGCAAGCGCAGCGGTTGACAGTGGCTACCGATTGCCATTCTCCAGTTGAAATCAAGGGGTTATATCGCGCAGCTACTAACTGCCGTTTCCATGTGTTTTGTCAGCATGATCCGGTGTCACGCGAAAAGACTCCGGTTACCCATAATCGTATCAGCGCACTCAAATCCCGCCAGAATCGAACCGTTCATGCTTCGTTCCGGATAATTGGCGTCTGAAAACATGCCTGCAAGATATAGCCCGGTAAGATCGGTCGAATAGGGTGGGATGTTTCGTGCATAGCCGGTCAGGTACACAGGCGCCGTATCGATGTGTCGCGTGATCCGCCACCACCGAACGTTGCTTTTGCTAAAATCCGGAAACAGCCGCTCAAGCCCACTTAAGTACAAGTCGATGACTTCCTGTTCGGTGCACCGCCATCTTTGATCGTCCGCGTCCTGTAAGTAGGCGGTCACGTACACCAGATGCTCGCCATAGTCTGCCACCGGAAGGAAGTTCGTGTGTTCGACCACCGCACCAAAAGGCACATCCGATTTTATATTTAGCCAATAAGTATTATTCAGCAGTGGTTTGTCCATGCCAAAGAGTGCACATGCGGTACCCTGGTAAGGGACGTCGGGCATCTTCCAAGACCCGGATCCAGCCCCCTCATCAGCACCCGCCCCGGTCCGAACCAGTCCGGAGAGCGTGTGTGGCGGGACTGTTGAGATCACAGCATCACAATCACAATCACAATCATGATCACCCTCAGCCACATACACATACACGCCGCATACGGCACCGCCCGCAACACGGATCCCTGATACCTCGCAAGCCGTCCGGACTTCGCCACCCATCTCAATTATCGAGTCGGTCAGCCGTTTTATAAACCGGTAAAACCCGCCCCGGAGATACCCGAGCCACTCTCCGCTTGCCGAACGGTTCGACCTGATCCTGATGCGCCCAAACAACCATGCAGCCGATACCCGGTCATGGTTATTCCCGAACTTGCTTCGCAGGAGCGGCTCAAAAAACCGTTCGTACACCGAGTTTCCCGCGTTATCAAGGATCCACTCCTTTGCAGTCACATCATCAAGTCCGGAGACATCTTTTTTCAATTTAATCGCAAGAACGATCCGTGCGAGCCACATCAGATCGAAGATCGAGAGCGGCGATCGCAGCAGTTCGAGCGGCGTGTTCATAGGATAGATTTTTCCATCGATGTGATACCCGGTGGTGCCTTTGAGCCATTGCAAGTCTTTTCCAAGCCCCATGTCAGTTATAAGGCTGATCAATTCCGTGTCGCTCTCAAAGATGTGATGATAATACTTTTCAATGTGATAATCGCCGATATGATAACTTGCAGCCATTCCACCAGGCTCCATGTCCTTTTCAAGGATTGTCACATCGGAAATCCCATTTTTGAGCAGCTTGTACGCCGCCGCAAGCCCCGTTAACCCCCCACCGATGATGATTGTCTTCATTTCTTCATTTTTTTGCTTGCTTCATCATATCAAGTTCAGTGCGCAGCAGACGCTCGTACTTCCGGTCAAGGTCTTCTTTGCCGCGGTTACCCCTGCTGTTTTTACTTTTACCGTGTTTACTATCTTTCTTGCCGTCTTTGCCGTTTTTGCCGTCTTTTTTTCCCATGTCAGGTACGGTTCTCTGCGTCCGGGCAGTGTACATGAGCAGAACGATCCC
>CBDUQO010000268.1:0-2308 GCA_965369365.1 uncultured Methanosarcinales archaeon | reverse complement strand
ACCGCAACGCCCTGCGCAACGAAACCATGACGCGGAACGATTGATACATGACCTCAATCGTCTACCACCCCGATTACCTGCTGCACGATACCGGAAACCATCCTGAACGAAAGGAGCGATTGCTTGCGATCATGCGGCTGATCGACGAGTCCGGAATCGATGTTCGGAAGATCAAACCAGAACCTGCATCTACTGAGCAGATCCGGTATGTTCACAGTTCCGAGTACATCGAAAAGGTGAAATATCACTCAGAACATGAAATACCGCTCGACCCTGATACTGTTGTGTGTAATGCCTCGTATCACGCAGCGATGCTTTCTGCGGGCGGTGCGATCTGCGCCGCGGGTCTTGCAATGAGTGGGGAAAATGCGTTCGCGCTTCTCCGCCCGCCCGGGCATCATGCACTCCCTGATAGGGGGATGGGCTTCTGCATCTTCAACAATATCGCAATCGGGGTAAGATATGCGCAGCGCAATGGGTGCGAGCGGGTGCTGATCGTGGACTGGGACGTGCATCATGGGAACGGGACGCAACATGCGTTCTACGATGACCCCTCGGTCTTCTATTTCTCGGTTCACCAGTATCCGCACTATCCCGGAACCGGATCCTCAGATGAGACCGGCGATGGTGATGGGCGCGGTTACACGCTCAATGTGCCGCTTCCAGCCGGATCCAGTGACGCTGCGTACATCGATGTGTTCGAAAATATCCTGGTGCCCGCTGCGCTTAAATTCGATCCGGACATCGTTCTGGTGTCTGCCGGCTTTGATGCGCACATCGACGAGCCGTTAGCCGGAATGGCGGTCACGACCGCTGGATTTGGGCGGATGGCGTCAATCGTTTGTTCGATTGCCGGGGAGTGCTGCGAGGGCAGACTCGCGATCATGCTTGAAGGGGGTTATGATCTACCTGCGCTCTCGCATTCGGTGCTTGCTGTGCTTGAGGAAATGGTATGTGGTTAGCTGATAATCAGAGTTACACACCCGCCTAAACCAAACCCCAATCTGCCGATTTCTCGCCCAGGCTCGTTTTATGCGAGATATCCGTTGCCTGTTTTTCCGTGTGTAGCCAAATCCGGCGCAGATCGTGGCGCATGTGCTAACGATCCGAAAGAATGGTTAATCACAAAATCAGGGCGGTCATATTGTAACAACCATTCCGGCAGTCTCCTTCCATGCCCTTACAAATTCTGCGGTTGGCACGTCAATGAACGCGTCAATCAGGCAGAGATCGCAGCGATCAATCACCGCAGCAAGGCGCGCGAGGTCGCCATGATACACCGAGACATTGCACGATCCATGCACGGTTGCAACCAGCACCGGCGTACCGGCAACGGCGGGAAGTTCGGATGGATTGACATGCACCTCCAGTTCGAGTCCGAGAACCGATGCATTTGCCTGAATGTTCAGAATCGTGTTTTTGACCGCCGGCAGGAACGCATCGTTTAATATTACCTCTCGTGCGCCGGCAAGCACCGAAACCAGCCCGAGCGTGCCAGCACCGCAACACCCGTCCACAACGCATCCCCCCAGCTTCCGCTGGTAATAGAGCGATTCGAGCACCTGCACCTTGTCGGATTTGCCACGGGAAAATTCGATGTGCGTGTCAGACTGGGTCTTATAGATGCATAGTTCCCCAAACGCCGATGACACGACATCTCCACGAAGATCGCAGCCAGCAAGCAGATCATACGTGTGGGGGCTGCTGCCAGTGTCAATAATCCCGATTGGACGATTCCGGCTTCCTTTTCGCTGAATCACGCCTTTTACTTCAGTAACTTCGCTTATGATCCTCTCTGCCGTCTTTTTGTCGATAGCGTCCATGATCAGGACCAGCATATCCTTGCCAAGCCTCGGTGGAAACGGTATCTGGTAGCCGATGGTGATCATCGGGGTGCCGACATCAAAGAGGGTTGCCTGCCCGTCGCGTAGCCCCTCTCTTATGAGTATGCCAAGCACATGCGCAACAACAACATCGAGATGCCGCTTCCCGCAACGCGGGCACCGCATGGTCGCATCATCGATGCCGCGGGTGTTACCAAGCTTGCTAAACGGCGTCTGCTTCCCGAAAGTGGGGTCTGCCGCACATGACGGACATGCGACATACATCTGGTACACCGAGTCGAGCACAAGGTCAGCCGGGATTATGCAGTCTCCGCCGCCGCATCTCGGGCAGATAATTGTCATGCCCGCCTCCCGAGGACCGCCCTGCACGGCGCGCCATCAGCATGACTGGTTTTGATCGGGAGACACGCAAGCCGGTACCGCCCCGGCGCAACAGCGCGCAGATCAAGATCCTCAAGGATTAA
>CBDUQO010000267.1:0-2318 GCA_965369365.1 uncultured Methanosarcinales archaeon | reverse complement strand
CACAGGCACAATTCATCTTGCGAGATGCTTGTAACTCGAATTACCATAGAGCCATTTAACACGCTTTCAGATACTTTTTTAATCAATTTTTATGGATTTGATAAAGTCTACAGCGAATTTGAGATGTTTGAAGGGGAGATAAATGAACATCTCGAAGTGGATCCTGAGTTTTTACGTGCAAGATTTAAGCTGTATAATAAATTATAAATTAATCAATCTTATACCTGGTGGTATGGCTGAACATGCCCGGATACACCACGCAAACCATATAACCGTGCAGAGCCCCTCAACCCCGCAAGAGTTAATTCCCCATCTTCCATCAACTTCAGATTTGACATCACTTTCTCAAGCGGAATGCTTAATTCTTCAAGTTTCTCGCACGTTCTGCGTTCGTAAAACGATTTGAACATATCAAGATTAATATCACTTACATTTGTGTTTACAACCGGCATTTCATCCGCATAAAGGTGTCCTGACGACTGGAGCAGTCTCCGGATCTCCTCTCTTTTTGCTCTTCTTTTATCTGCCCCCACCTTCACCCGGATGTCCTTACCGTTTGCCATATAGAACTTGTTCGAACCACCTGGCACGCTGATCACCATGACGATCCCATCCGGACATTTTACGTTCCGAGTGGTGACGTTGACTTGTGGGTCTATTTTTTGGGAGCATGTGCTGGATACCCATTCATTCAATTTGCGAATCTCTTCCTTTGCAAGTCCTGTGATCTCCCCATCATCGGATACGCCCACTATGATATTTCCCCCGTTTGAATTACTGAAGGCACATATCTCGGCTGCTAATGCGTCGATGCTCTCAAATCGCTCTTTGAACTGGGTCTGTGAATCTTCACCTCTTTCAATCAGTTCTAAAAGCTCTGACGTCTCCATTGATTGCAAGTCTCCTTACGCTCTGTTTTGCTTATGCACGTTTAACTGTTGCGTAGGGGGCACACATCCATGGCAATCACCCAACCACATAATTTTACACGATACATTGCGAATGGTCTTTTTGACACCGGATGGTCTAACCGCCCCCAGCCGGGAGCAGAAAGAGCCCCACCGATGTTTTGATCACATACACGTCGCTTCCGGCTTTTGCACTGATAAAATCAGGTCTTTTCAGAAGAACCACTCTGTAAGTTTTCGGATCAAGCACCTGAATGGTGTCATCCCCCTCGCAACCAGTATCGCGGTCACAGCGTCGTCACGAGTGTCAAGCTTGACGGCAGGCATCTTCAGTCGAACAAGACCTTTGAGCTGCCTGCAAGATCGATTCCGCAAATCTGCCCGTCAGGATGCGCAACCTCGATCGCTTGCTCTTACCCCGCAACCCCCCGCATCATCTCCCGCACCCGCACCCCGATTCCCGCACCCACAGCAACCACAAGTAGCCCGATCATCGAATATACTGAGAGGTGCGGTGCAACCACGTAGATCACCAGATACGCGAATAAAAAGATTGTTCCAAGCAATACCGAGACCCCGATTGGGTCTCTTCGCACAGGCTCTCCCGGATACGCCCGTATCCTTGAATCGAGCACTTTTTCCGCACCCTCTTCCCCGGCAGTTGCACCTTCTGAGATGCGGAGCACCCTGATGCAGACCTTATCCACGACGATTCCAAGCGCCTCAGCCGGGTTCTTGCTGAACCAGACCGCAAAGTCCTTAACAGCCAGTGTTGCATCGATCGTCCATTGTGTACCCCGTGCGAGCGGGTTGTTTACCACCCACATAAAGATCACGCTGCCTTTGCGGTAGAACCAGTCCGTATCAAGGCTGATTGAGTTTTCCGGTCGCAGTTTCTTCTTGAGGACGAGGAAGCCCGCGTACGTAAAGAGGAGCAACTGGAGCGATCCAATGACGTGCCCTGCTGCGTATGGTGCATAATCGGCAACCGCTGCCGGATACGGCAGTATATTGTAGAGCAGACTCGGGTACACTCCAAGAAGGATGCAGAGGAAGGCGAGGGTACCCATTCCGATCAGCATGTTTGCGGGCGGGTCTTTTGCCTTGATCCCGGCGTCTTTTCCGAAGAATGCGAAGTAGGGCAGCTTCAGACCGACTGATAGGAATGTTCCGACCGCAGCAACCTCGAGCATCAGGAAGATTGGCGCATTGCCCGCCATCTCTGCGGCGTGTATGATTATGGATTTGCTTGTGAAGCCGTTGAAGAGTGGCACTCCTGAAATTGAGAACGCTGCGATCATGTAGAGGATCATCGTGAGCGGCATCACCTTATAAAGCCCGCCTAATTCTGTTAACTTGCTTTTGCCGGTCATGTAGATGATTGCGCCTGCGCTCATGAAGAGGAGCCCT
>CBDUQO010000266.1:0-2322 GCA_965369365.1 uncultured Methanosarcinales archaeon | reverse complement strand
TCAACACGGTCGATGATCTGCTGATGAACGCGAAGATAGCAGCGGATCTGGCTGATGTATCCGCTTCAGATTAAGCGATAACCGGGACACTATCTAAAAAAATTGGTAACTACTCAGGTATATTGGTTGGTCGCCCGATTGCGATCTTGTACTTTACGGTATGAAAACTAACCGCAGAGGGCGCGGAGGTTCGCAGAGTGGTTAACTGTTTATTTCTCCTCCGCGTCCCTCTGCGCACTCCGCGGTTAAATCCCCTGTTTGGTTACGGTATGCCCTATGTCTTGGGTAGTTCCTGCATAGTGAAGTCCCCTGAATAGTGGTTTTGGGTACCTGAGTAGTTACAAAAATTGGTGATGTTAGATATATAGCTACTAAGATAATATTATTCTACATAAGTATCAAGATAAGACTCCGGAAGTGTAGCAAGACGGGCTTGTGCATCACCACTCGCTCAAATCGCCAGGATGTACAATCTGAAAGAATGACCTGCGAATCGTATTTGAAGTGATGGGATCCGATGCCCGGAATCGGCGGGATCATCGCATAATGCCCCGCAGGCTCTCCAGTATCCGGTCGGTGGGAGATCACCTATAACTCGATTCGCCCGGCTGCGGCTTGCAGGATCATGAGAGCGTCGAGCGAGGTGACCTTGCCGTCACCGCTCACGTCCGCGGCGGCGAGCGTCGCATCATCGCATGGGCGGCTACCGACTGCGATCGGGAATGTGGAAGCATTGGCGCAGCATCGCCGAAGGCAGCGAGATTCCCGCGTCGTGGTGGTGAACGCTTAAACATACTCAAGTAACGTGTGGCAAACAGATAACCCTCAATCTGTGCAAATCAGTTGGATTACAAGGGTTTTTAGCCACAGATTAACACGGATTCCACTGATGTTATCCACAAGTTACCCGAGCATGTACCGAAAGTCACCCTCACTCTGCTAACTCTACAGGGCAGTTATGCTCGTATGCGTATTTAATCTGTTCGTATTCGCTTTGAGTTATCCTGTGGTACTCGAGATCAATACTCGCATCTTGCATCCAAGTATCATCAATCAGTCCATCCCCGTTTTGATCGTACAGTCTCAAGATACGTTGATCAAGATCCCCGCAACCAGTGATTGGATCTTCAAGATTCCCAGCCGCCGCCTGCAGGATCATGAGCGCGTCGAGTGATGTGACACAGCCATCACCGCTGACGTCGGCTGCATCGTCGTGTGCGCCGGTGGCTGCGATCCGGAGCGCGATCGCGGCGTCTGCGGGGGTGATCTGGTTGTCGCCGTTGAGGTCGCCGTTGAGACCATCAGCGAGGATTGCGATCCCTGCACATAACGTGATCTTATCTCTGGTTTCGTTCAGAGTTTTTGATTCCCATGTTGCCAGCACTGCACCAGTTGCTTCACTGTATTGCGTGACTGGAGCCAGTACCGCACCAATCGCTTCATTGTAGTACGGCGTGATATAGCGATATGTATAGTTTAGGATTGTTCCAGAGACTATCGTGTGACCAACGATGTCGTTTTGTAAGGAAAATCCATTGTAAAACAGACCCTCGTCTATAAACCTACCATTCTTTGATAATTGCAACCATACCGAACCGTTATCATATACTTCAATGGCGGTAAGATTGTACCCCTCCCAGAGTTGCCATGATTTATCGCTTGGGTTTACAAGCAAACTCCCATCGATCTCAGAGTACTGGGTTGTGTACCTTAACTGAACGATATTGGCATCTGTGCCACGGAAAACCGCATCAACGTATGTACTGAAAATCAGTGCACCTGTTGCGTTATAGTATTTAAACCACCTATCCTCACCACAATCAATAATTTCATCCTTTGCAACTGCACCATCTTTTGATAGTGACAGCCAGACCCTGTTTCCATAAAAGTCAATATCCTTTGGATCAAGCGAATATCCTTCCCAGCGCTCCCATCTCTCTCCTGTTGGATTTGCACTCGCATACGTCTTTGATTCATTGTCAATCAACTGCGCGCCTGTGCTCGAATACTGATTAATGTTCTTGAGTTTGACAACATTTACTATACACCCGTGGAACACGACCTCGACCACGCAATCAAACGATTCAAGACTGTTTCTATACTCGAAGAGACCGCCCGGTTCGAGAATGTCCTCTTTAAGCACGGCACCATCTTTCGACAGCTCAAGCCATACCTTATCGTCTACGTGATACCACCATCTACTGCAATAGTTGAGATCTTTCATCGTGAGCACATACCCGTCCGAGAGTTCCCATGGCATACCCTCCGGGTCTCCCGATTTGCAGAAATACGATCCATCGACGATCAGGGCGGTTCCGCTGA
>CBDUQO010000265.1:0-2348 GCA_965369365.1 uncultured Methanosarcinales archaeon | reverse complement strand
TACGAAAACCAGCGCTGAAAATCAGAGTATCAGCACCTGCCCCGAGCAGCCATGAACGCAACCGAGCCGCCCCGCCCCGATGTGAGGAAGCGTCTCTTCGATGAATCGCTTCGCCCGGGCGTCTGCTGCCGCTCACTGGCTGGACAAACGCCCCGGCTCTTTTTCATCTGCCTGTGTCCTATGCACCACAGTTCTCGCTATCGCGGAAACAGCAGTCTTCCAGAGACCCCCCCCCTGGAACCTCTATTTCCCGGACACTTCCCCGCGTTTAGCCAGTTCTTTCTGATACGCCTTCCAGCCGGGACACCACTTTGTATGCCACCGCCAGAGCTTGCTGATCAGTGATCCCGGCTTTCTTTCCGCGTAACTGTGCCATTTACAGAATTCGCACCCCGATTCCATCGATGATACCTCCTTATTTCGCGTTTCTTTTCATACGTGCAGAGTTCATCCGGGCGCCTCCGCCGTGTTTGTGGGGTGCCAGAGATGTCCGGGTGAACCCGAAGCAAACGCAAGCACGCTGATAGGGTTGATGCTTGCCTTCATTTCCTCACAATTATTGACTGCATAAAATATGGAAATCTTCTCTTGATTTCATATCGGTTTATGCCCAATCTCTGAAAGATGGTTTTGATCTCATCTGGCATATACGCAGCCCTGATTGAATCAATAAATCCACTACCGCGGAATGGTAAGTAATACAACCACCAGACTCTTCTCAGGTCATGTATGAATAATACCCCTCCAGCCCCAACAGCCTTCAAAAGATTGCCGATGACTTTTTCTGCGTCTTTCCAGTGATGCATCGCAAGAGTGGAATAAACCAGATCGAATTCACCAAGTCCCTCCATCATCACGTCATCCGCCGCATCCATAGTGACGAAACGTACCCTATCCTCGAGTTTTTCCTCCTCGATATATTCCCGAGCAACCGTAACCATGCCAGACGAGATCTCAACCGCAGTGATATGCACATCAGGGTCGTCTTCAGCAATCATAGCAGCCAGGACACCAGTTCCTGCACCAACCTCAAGATACCTCCCTCCCTTCACGCCAAGAGATTTGATATGATCTAGGAAGCTTCCATGCATAATATTTCTAGGGTTTTTAGCCATTTCTGCATATTGTCGTGCGTTCTCTATGCCTGAGATCGCTTCTTCATGGGATTCTATTCTTTTTGGCATCTTTCTTCCTCCTGTTTTAGATGGATCCGCCCATTACAATTGGGCTTATGTGTTCTGACTTCTGCCACCCCGGGTTTCGATAAGGGATATCAAACAACGGTTCTACGGGTCACATACGCGCAAGCAATATCGTCGGTACCTTCATGCAGACCACGCACCAGAAACTTAAGCTCCTTTAACCTGTCAAACCCAGAGCCCTGCAAAAGTTTCTCGATGTGCCCGCCGCTATGCATGAAGACTGGCACACCCCAATCGCTTACGATCTTTGAATAGCCCTGTGGACCCTGATTGACAGCCGTAGCTCCCTTTTCCGGGGTTTCTACTAAGACGTTGAAAGCGAAGATCCCTCCTGGTTTGATAACCCGGAAAACCTCTTTAAAGATCGGCTCCAGATCACCAATGAGGTGGAAAACGCCGCAGCAGATCACATCGTCGAAGGAGCCATCAGAATATGGAAGCGGCATATCTCGCAGATCGAACTCCCTCAAGTCCTCTGCAAAATCCTTTGATCCGCAGATCTCAAGCATCTCTGCAGATCCGTCGATTCCGAACACCTCCAGACCCGCTCTGGCAAATGGCAGTGAGGCAAGTCCGGCACCTATCCCGATATCAAGCAGGCGCTCATGGGGGATTACATACTCAAAGCAGAGACCGAAGACCACTTCGGGACCGAACCATCCAGTTTCACGAGCCTCTTGGTCGTATTCGGAAGCATGTTCGTCGTGTACACGAATGCCGTCGTTCTTTTCCATTTTGATACACCTTTTGGTTGTTTCCAATTATTCATATTACTATCCACAAGCATCCCGTCCTTCGGCAACGATCCTGTCATCGTATGCCGCAATCTCAAGGTCGTTGCGTGATCATGATTATGGTGCGCCCGCCCCACAGATCCTTGAAGATATTCATGATCTCCTCCCCGGTCTTTGTGTCCGGATTTCCAGTGGGCTCGTCCGCAAGAATGATCGACGGGTCGTTTACGAGCGCTCTTGTGATCACAACACGCGGACACTGCCCGCCTGATAGTTTTGTCGCCTCGTTGTAAGGGCGGGGTGGGGATTATGAGATATCAGTAAATACAATAAAGTCGAGATAATAACGTTACGTCACTTCTCCCTTCCTGAGCAACTCGATCTCCTCTTCTGAGCGTATCCGCAGGAGAAA
>CBDUQO010000264.1:0-2361 GCA_965369365.1 uncultured Methanosarcinales archaeon | reverse complement strand
GTCAAGTGTGTTAAAATATCTGTATTGGCGGTGTCGTGTCATGCATCCGTGCCGGTTTTCGACCTCGCCCCGGGTTGGCATTTCTACCATCCCCTCCCGCGTCGCATTAAATGGTCTGTGCAACACGCGCATCATAGTATAGCATTCTACTATAATAATCACATGTTCAATGGATGATCAATACTTTTATATACAGGAAGGTAACGATGTACTATATGATCTGCGCACTGGCACCTATGCCAGAAACAGGTCGCACCGATACCGTCAGATAAAGAGGTGATTAAATGAACCATAACGAAATCGACGAATTCAAAAAGATTCAACCGGTAATAATATCAGCGATCGCCACCGAATCCGGCATGTCAAAGGACAGTTTGCTGGAATTGAACAAGAAACTGTCCGGATGGATTGGCGAAACCAAGATAAACGACCTGACTGACGTGATTCGTGTCTGCAAAGGTAGATATGACACAGAATCATTCATGGTTGGGGTATTGATATCGAGTGTGATCACACGCAACACAATCGACGTCCATTTCAAGAAGCTCAACGATCAGCGTAACACAAACATGCTGTACTCGAATGCAGAGATGGAATTCCTGTAATGTAAACGTGAATGTTTACCGATTGGCTGGTTCCCGGGGGTTTCGCTTGGTGCCCGCCACTCACAGCTCTCATCCTTTTTTCTTTCTTTCTTTCTGTTCCCGTCGCTCAAGATGCATGATATATATATCAGGTCTCGGCATCTTACCGTGCGTGCGGGCAAACTCGGGATAGCAGCGATCGCAGAGCACGCGCCAGTTGATCGCGGCAACAACCGAACTTCCAGGGACGAGCCTTGCGAATATGAAACTCGGAGGAATCTCAAGACGCGATGCGATCTCTTTGAAACGGGTGAGCATCTGCTCCTCGAACACCTCAAGATCGTCCAGTTCGAGTCCGCGGATGTTTGCAGTGATTCCGTTGCATCCGCAGGGCAGCGCGAAAGCGTCCAGTTCTGTGACCATAACAGGTCTTGCCAGAAGCGTCCTTAAGCTGTTTTCGATATCACTTCTTGTCTCTAGTAGTTTCTCTGTAATCATGCGTGCACCGCCGTCTTCGTCTTGCCGGTTATTCTATCAACCACGCCATCCATATCTGCAATCTCGCGCCACCCGACAAGCGTCTCACTCTCTGTGCCGCCTCCTGAGTATACCTTAACCGCATTCTCTGTAAGATCCCTGCAGAAGCCGCAGTCAACGCAGACCGACCCGCAGTTCTTCCACTGGTCGATTGCGCCGTCAAGATCCCTGTTTGAGATGTAGTAAAGGTCTTTTAAGTCCTTTGGGCAGTCGAGCAGGTCCATCAGGTTGCCATCGTACGATTCGTTGGCGTACGCTTCGACGCAGTTTAAGATCCAGTTGGTGTAGTGGGTCCTGCCGCCGATCTTGAAGACATCAGTGATTCCGGCGTACTCATGGATGTCCTCGGGTCTGATCCATGGCGATGTGATGATCAGTCTCGGATTCTTGATCCTTGAGAGTATACATCGCTCGTAATAATAGTCATCGAGCACGTTCGGGCGCGGATGCGGACCGAACGCGTGTGAGAAGAAGTTGAAATGCGCATACCGGTATGGGCACTGGTACAGGCACCCCTCGTTCACAAGCAGCTTGATCTCGCAGTCCACGGAATCGCGAATCGCATTTAAGACATCGAAATGCCGGTGCACGTCAGGGTCAACCACAATCGACGATGCGCCAAGATCCTCATAAAACATGGCTTTCTCTGGAGAATTCACAAACGAGAGCACCGATACGACCGGTTGCATCTCAAAATCCTTCGCGATCACCTCAACTAAGTACGGGTCTGCCACAACCGTGGTATCAACCCCACAGCTATCAAGCTCCCCGAGATAGCGGTAGATAAGGTTGAAGCCCTCCGGCGTCAGGTGCCGCCCGCCCATGCACGAACTGTTGAGCACGATCTCCATCTTCACGCCGTTTTTGTGAGCGTACTCGGTCTGCGCCCGGATATCATCGATCTCAGGGGCGGCAAGATTGCTCCTGCCCGTACCAACAAAGTCGGGCGAGCCTGCCATGAAGACTGAGTAGATGTCCTTTTTTGCCTCTGATATGAGCAGCTTCAAGCCATCGAAGTGTCCCGGATGTGGTACGTACAGTTTCTTTTTCATGGTCTTACATTATCTACAATTTTTATTGCATTTAAAACTTGTTTTATCCTTATGGGGTACACCGCGTTGCCAGAGGTGAGG
Source organism: uncultured Methanosarcinales archaeon (assembly GCA_965369365.1). GTDB lineage: Archaea > Halobacteriota > Methanosarcinia > Methanosarcinales > Methanogasteraceae > Methanogaster_D. Next base: position 107 of record CBDUQO010000264.1, on the reverse strand, counting down.
GGGTGAAAAGCTCGTGTGGTTTGAAGCAAATGCGATTTATCAATCACCGCAGTATCTTATTCATAATATTTGTAAACCGCGTTTTACTAATCGGATGATGCGCAATC
>CBDUQO010000263.1:0-2362 GCA_965369365.1 uncultured Methanosarcinales archaeon | reverse complement strand
AGCTAAACACATAGCGGAGGTTTTTCGCAGCCGCCATCTAAACCGGCTGACGTTCACCCGGTAGCACAGGAAGCGGTGTCGTGTTGATCAGAACTGGCGTTGTAATCTCCTTTGCCCGCTCGACCAAGAGTTCTTTTCCCGCCTGCGTCAGTGCAAAGAGCGGAATAGCGGTTCCGACCTGCGCAAGCGGCTTCACGAGATTGCGGACGTGTTTTGATGCGCAGCCTGTTACGATATCCACCAGCCCCAGTAGATCCTCGATCTCTGATCCGGAAAGCGCTGTGATGTGTGCAGCGATGATGATTGTTGTTATGCCAAGTTCAGACTCAAGTTTCCTGATCTCAAGCGCCGTGCCAGAATCAACGACCGTGACTGCGATCCGCCCGTATCCGGATTCGGCGGCACGGCGCACGCCAACAACAGGATCGATGCTTGCCGCATCCTCGTCAACAACAGTCCCGCCACGCTCCCTGATGCCCTCAATAATCTCCGAGATTGGCTCAGTCTCGATAAGCCCCGATATCTGTGCACCCATACCCTGAACAAGCCCTGGATTATCTGTTATGACTGTGCCCGCGCCATCACATGCGGTAACCGTCGTCTCGATAAGTCCGGTGCGAAGCCCGGTCATCATCACTTCGGACGCGCCAAAGTTCACGAAAACATCCACATCGAGGTTACGGGCTGGTGTGAACATCCCGAGTTCTGCTATCCTGAATTCCATGTTCGTGCGGACTGCATCCTCAGTGATCTCTTTTATGTTATGCACCTTGTCAAAGAGCGGGCACCACCTGATGCAGGGCTTGCCGACATCGATGACCCGCCCATCCTTCACTGTGACCCGCGTTGTTCCGAGCATCTCCATTATGTGTGGCATGATGGATATTTCTGGAGTCCACTGGTTTGTAAACACTTTGGATGGTGGTGCCGCTCTGAAAGGCTATTTGAATATCATAGTACGCTTAAATGGCGCCCCCGTCCCCAGGACACAGCATGAGCCAAACGGGAATTTAGCCAGATTAAGTGGAGGATTATGTAGCTCGTGCGTTCCTCAGCGGTTATCTTTGGCTCTCTGATATCTCATGTGAGGGTGCTCAAACTGACCAGTCATGTCTGTTATTTACCGAAACTCACCGTACGCTGGTTTTGAGGAGTTTATCAAGAATTTAGTCTATTTATAGGCAGTTTTTATCACGAATTTAACGAATAGACGAATGGCACGAATTTATTTCGGTTCAGCATTCGTGAAATTATTTTATTCGTGATCGCCACATCCTTTGCATCGAGTTTCATCCGGATCGCCTCGTGAGCAGTCGGTATTTCAGCCCATATCGGCTGTGTGTGACCTATATGGTTTTGCTCACCGCGCCGCAACCCCTTCCTCGCTCGCGCTCGTTGCGATCGCATGCCCTCCGGCACCGCCAATCGCCTGCACGACAAAATCAGCCGCAGCCCCCCGGACAAGCGCAACGATGCAGCCGCCGCCGCCCGCGCCCGTGATCTTCGCACCCCACGCGCCGGCATCTCTTGCGGCGTAGACCAGCCTCGAGAGTTTCGCGCTCCCGACGCCTATCGCGTCCAGAAGCCCGTGATTGATGTTCATCAGTTCCCCAACCGCACGGTAATCACCATTCTCGATCAAGGGCACGCCGAGCTCTGAAAGACACTCGATTGTGTCAAAGATCGGATTCATGATAGCCGGATAACGCTCATGCAGAATCCCGACGTTTCCCACAAGTTCCTTTGTGGAAGAGAACTCCCGCGTATCCCCGATCACGATATCGCAGTCAATCAGCCGCAATTTCGCGGACACTGGCGGTGATTGCCCGGGCGTTATCATGATGGTGCCGCCCATCGTCGAGACGAACGTGTCGGTTGGCGACGCTGCGCCCTGAACATCCCGCTCGATTGCGTGCCCTGCTTCTGCGAGCGCTGTGCGGGTCATTCCGAGATCAAACTCGGCGTTGAGCGCGCCAAGCGTTGCGATCACCGCAGCAGCCGACGATCCGAGTCCGGAACCAACCGGGATTTCGGAGTCGATCTTGATTGCGACCGCGGGGACATTGAGCGATTCGATGCACCGCGAGATGTAGGGGTGCACCGTGTAATCGATGCCGGTTGTTCCGAGAAGGGATGTAATCGTCGTCCGGGCAGATTCTGCGACTGTTGCGGTTGTGCGGAGGTTGATTGCGGATGCGATCGCTCGCTTGCCGTAGACTACGGCGTGTTCGCCGAAGAGGTATATTTTTCCGGGTGCGCTGCAGGTTGAGGTCATGTTATCTCCATTCTCGGATTGTGGTGTTTCTTCTGCCGTTCGAGCATCATTTGCTTTTTATATCGGGAATCAGGAATTACCTATTTT
>CBDUQO010000262.1:0-2365 GCA_965369365.1 uncultured Methanosarcinales archaeon | reverse complement strand
GTCCATCTGTGAAATCTGTGGCTAATAAAAGCTTTTAGCCACAGATTAACACTGATTACACCGATTTTACCTAACAACTCACTTGAACATATTCATGGAATCTCCTGTAGCACCAGATGGCGTGACAGTCCCTAAAATGGGATGTGCATGTCCCTACGATATCATATTGTGAAAGCGCCGTTTTTTCGCGCTCGTTTGCGGTTTTACTCCATGCACCGGAGTTCACAGCCTACAGGAATAACAAACTACTTATGGTTTCCGGATATCTTACTTAACGAAACCGGGTCATCCATGGAGCATTGGTTGATGCGCTACCGGTTAGTGAATACAGGAGACTGATCAGAATGCCGAGAAAGGTGAAAAAACCGATGGAGTCGAAGAATCCTGAAAAATCAGGGAAGAGTGACAAAGAGAAGATTGCGAAGTTGACCTGCGATCTGAAGAAATATGATGATGTTGGTTACACAAGAGAGCAGGAAGCGGAACTTGACACAATCGTGGATGCACTAGCATCTATCGGCAGCCCGGTGGTCCCTGAATTGATCGGGATGCTAAACGATCCTGACAACTGGAGCAGTTCTTTTGCTGCCGATGCACTGGGAAAGATTGGCGATGAGAGTGCGATCATCCCGCTTGCTGATGTACTGGAGAATTTTGATCTGGGCAGTCACGCAAAGGACGCTCTCAAGAAATTTGGCGATGTTTGCATCCCTGAAGCAATAAAAAGGGTAGAATACAGGATTGCACACCCAATCAGAGGAGAGGGGAGTGTCGATCGCATAACCGCATACGCGCTCAGCGCAATCGGCGAGATCCAGTGCGATGAGTCGATCAAGTTCCTGAATAGGTTGCTGGATGAGTACATGTCGGAACTGCCAGACGGACCCTTTGATCCGACAAAATATAACTGGAAATACGTAAATATGGATTTTTTCCACCTGCTCGACTGTATGGTGCGACAACAGGATGAGCGAGCGATCTTGCACATCGAAAAGGCAAGAGACGTCTTCCAGAGTAACTACGTCGATTACAAGATCTGCCAGATTGCAATCGGTAGGATAAAGAAGAAAAGACCTGACGAGGGCTATCTGCCACTGGAATCGCTGGATATCATGCTTCCTGCCGGAGCCATCATGAACGCACTCTCTGGAGGAGAACTCGGATGGGAAGACACATTTGATGAGGAATATGGTGAGTATTTCGAAGAGGTTGGTGGCTGGAAACGCGGTAGCGAAGACCCGGATGACGGCGATTGGGCGGCGGCGTGAGATGATAATGACGATGACGCGGGGTGGGGCTATGGAGAACTACCGGAGGCTCTGAACGACCCCGATTCTACAGAGGATGAAGAACTGCTGGAATGGCTCGACGAGGGCTTGGATCCCGAATACTTTGACGCGAAAGCGATTTATTTCAGGAAATCCGGCATGTGACTCAGGGGTGCGCCTGATTCCAGCGCAGCTTCCAAGCCACTGCAATCTACAAAACCCCTTCCCGAATGGGACCGCGGCGATTTGAACGCCGGTCGCCAGATCCCCGACCTGGCAGGATGGACCAAGCTACCCTACGGTCCCAAATTCATGCAAGCTCCCGCAAACGCGCAAGGTCACTCATCATCTCTTTGTCAGATGATATTTTCTCTTTTTCAAGCGTTTCGACGATGTCATGAAGCAGGATATTGAGCCGGTATACCTTGACCGGTCTTCCCTTGCCCAGCTTCTTCTTCTCCTCGCGTTCAACAACCCATTCTTTCGCGCGCAACACCCGCATGGCAGCGCTAACTTCGGGCTGCCTGATACCAGCTGCAGCCTCAAGCTCCCTGGACGTCATCTCGGCTGTGTTGGCGAGACATGCAACAGTCTTGGACACAATCTTGGACAGTTCAAGGCTCTGTAGCAGATCAGATATTTCATGTTCCCTGTCACCCATCACCTGTATTGATAACTCTTTCATTAATATCCACCAGAATATACATTAGTTCTTTCTCTTTATAAAGTTTGTGCAAAATGTGACTTCACCCCACTACAAGTAGCGGGGCTTCCTGATTCACAGTGATTGCTCATGCAACCAGCTCCACAGGCTTAAGATTCCCACAGTCCGCGGATACTATCTGTTTTCGATGTTGGTTGCGGCGTTGTGATCCCTGCCAAGTATGTTGCCGCATGCAGAGCACAGATACGCCCTCTGCGAGAGCGGCATCGGTGGGGTGTTGCCGCAAATCGAACATTCCTGGCTTGTGCGCCGGGGGTTAACCAGTTCAACGATACCACCAGCGTATTCTGTTTTGTAGGTCGTGAAATTGATTAACATGCCCCAATAGGCATCGTGAATTGATCTTGCAGATTCAAGTATCTTAACTGCCCGG
>CBDUQO010000261.1:0-2368 GCA_965369365.1 uncultured Methanosarcinales archaeon | reverse complement strand
AATCGTGCTGATCGGAGCTACCATCTCAGCCAGTTCCGCTGCGATAATGTCCTATCGTTTTGGCGCAGCATCGACGGGGATCGCGGTAGGGCTCGTCGCACCGTTCATCTGGTGGTTCCTGTTTGCTGGTGCATTCTATGCGCTTTCGATCTTCTCCGGAGGGGTTGGCTCGTTCAGGCGGGTGCTTGAGTTTACCGGATACGGTTTCGCATATTCCTTCCGCGATTCCTTAATGCCCTACTCCTGCCTGTACTCCTGCCGCTCCTCGCACCGCATCCCCAATTTATGATGTATGCGATCGCCATCATCGGCTTACTCCTCTCGCTCCGGAGTGTTGCTATATGGGTATTCGCAGTCAAGCACTCACGCAATCTATCGACGCAGGATGCGCTTTTCACGGTGGTCGGTAGCGTGGTTGTGGGCGGGCTTCTATTATTGTTCGCAGCATTCGCGTTCTCTCCACTACTATGAGGTGGCGGCACACCTGTTTTACGATTTAGTTACCGGCTTCTAAATTGTACCATTGAACCATTCGATCAATCGAAATATTTAAGTACTTACGTGCATGATTTTCAAACAGGTCAACCAAAAAACCGAGGCGATTAATATGACAAATGTTCTGACAAACCCGGATCGGTTCTTTGCCGAACTATCCGCAAAAGACACGAAACTTATGACGCCGTTTGTAATCGTGCTGGTTGCAGCCATCATTGCAGCCATCTCCGCAGCGATGATGATGGATGTGGTAACACCCGCACTTCCCGAGGAGGCAGCGTCGTTTGCAAGCATGATTGCAACGATCAGCGTCGTTATGGCACTCATCGTGATGTTTATCCTGTGGCTCCTGTATGCTGGCATATTCTACGTGATCTCGATATTTTTCAGTGGGGAAGGCACGTTCAAACGGTGCCTCGAGTTCACGGGATATGGATTCATCCCGATGATCGTTTCAGCGGCAATCGGGCTTGCTGTGAGTAGTATCGTATATCCGACAATCGATTTTTCGGTTGAGAACCCGGAACTCCTGAAGCAAGCGCTCATGCAAGATCCATTGGTGCAGGCATCCGCGGTCATTGGAATCTTCCTTACGCTGTGGAGCGCGAATATATGGGTATTTGGGATTAAGCACGCACGCAATCTATCGGCACGGGATGCACTGATCACGGTTGGCGTGCCTGTGGGATTATATCTGATATACAATATATCAATGTTGATATGAGCTTGGTATGAAATACATGAGTGGGATGGCAGACATTCTGACAAATCCGGACAGGTTCTTTGCCAAACTCTCCAAAAGAGACGTGGATATGAAGATTCCGTTGTTGATCATGCTGATTGCGGCGAACGGTGTAGCCATAGTTCCAGGGATTGTTGCAATCATCAGTCTCCTCACGCTGTTGATCTTATGGCTCCTGTGTACGGGTGTGTTCTATGTAATCTCGATCTTCTTTGGAGGCGAGGGATCATTCAAACGGTGTCTCGAGTTTGTTGGATATGGTTTCATCCCGGTATTCGTTTTATTGTGGATCAGACCTGTCATACTCCTAACCCTGCCCCCCACCATTGACTTCTCCTCTGTTTACACCATAATCGGAATCCTCCTTCTGCTGTGGAGCGCGAATATATGGATATCCGGAGTTAAGCACGCACGCAATCTATCGGCTCGGAATGCGCTGATCACTGTTGGCGTGCCTGTGGGACTATGTGTAATATATACCATAACTAAGATTATGTAATGAAAATATGAAGAAGATAATAATAGTACTACTGTCCCTCGTCCTGATCGCATTCGCACCCCTTGTTCACGCAGACACCGATATCGAGCCAACGATTGTGGTAGACTACACAGTAGACCCGGCAACGCTTATGCCCGGCGATACCGGAACCGTGACGATCACCCTCTTTAACGGCGCAAAGGATGAGGTGGTTCATGTCGCTGAGAGAAAGAGCGGTGGCAACATCACCGAGGGGGTGTTTGACATGAACGCTTATGTTTCGATCGCATCTCTTGCGGGCGATAAAGAGGGGCAGGTTGCGGTAACGAGCGATGCATACATATCGGTCGGGCTGATCGGACCGTCTGACAGCGCCAATTTCGTCTACGAGATCAAAGCAGACGAGGATGCATCTGATGGCACGCACTTCTTAAGATTCGAGTTGATCGGCGGGAGCAACATGGAGGCGTTCAGGTACAGAATCCTTGTGAAGACTGATTGAAGAAATGTTTATGTAGTATTAAATGTCGTTACATTATCGCAACTTTACCCCTTTCACGCATGGAAGGCGGTAGTTGACAAGGACAACAAAGAGGTATTACATGAGTTTCGGCAATTCCCATTTGGTCGACAAGTTAAATTAGAGAAGACTT
>CBDUQO010000260.1:0-2407 GCA_965369365.1 uncultured Methanosarcinales archaeon | reverse complement strand
GGGATTCGTTGTTGCCTGCCGGGGCGAGGAGTTCTGGTCGGGTGGTCGTGGGCATAGTGGTGCAAAAGTGTTAGTCATGAGCAGGATGCCAATGAGGTGCGTAAACATCACGAGACATGGACTGCTTTGCGCCCCAAGAGTTCAGTCAGTTCGAGCTCCATACCAGTCAGCCGGATGAGTCCCGGTATGTGATCCGGGTCGAATTCGGCGATCTTCTCTCTGGGCAGGTCTATCTGTGCTTTGATCACTCTTCTGCCTCCATCTCCATTTCTTAGTTTTTATTAAATTAAATAGCATATCAGCGATCCCACTCCGATTGAAAATTTTCCACTGCCCTGATCGTCCGCGCCAAACTCGGCGAATTACGCATAGCTTCGCACGGATCCCAGAACTCTTTGACAAAAGATATCAACCGCCCGTTATAGTCCGGACCTTGTTTTGCCGTGCTTCCCTCGGTTGGAACGATATCTTCACGTAAATTCCGTTTTGATTTCCTAGCAAGATTTATTAGGCATTTCTTGGGGTCATCAATCGCATCGACATTCACAGGAACCAGAGTCTTCCTGATACCAAGGAACTTGGCGAAACGATCACGATCTGCAAGAACCCACGATTCGACCTCTCGCACAGCCACACGAAAGAGCAGATTGTGATGGGTGGGAACCGGCAACCAGTCTTCAATAAGTGTCGGTGCACACTCCCTACGGTCAAGGTCGGTCAATACTATGTGAGGCATCCCCTTTGAGGCATTATTGAATCCATGGATCGTCTTTTTGAGATAGCCAAATCCACCTCGTTTGTAACAGACACCCACATCATATCTGGTTTGAAGTATCCTCCTAAGAACTGCTTCGCTCAAATCGTCTTCAACAGCAAGATTGATGGGGATGAGTAAACTCATTTAAAAATCTCCTATCTCCATCTGACGCACCGTTCTCGGGAGAACCGCATCGGCTACGGAGAGTCCCCCCTCCAGCAAACCATGGATTTCCCGGATCGAGGAAGCCACATTAACATCTGTTCCTTCTGCGCCTGGTGAAAGGATCAAGACCTCCTCGCCACCGATCCCTTTATCTGACAACAAATCTGCACTGTGCGTACTGAGTATCACCTGCCTTCTCTGCCGAGATTTTTTCTGTCGCTGCAATCGATGCATCAACGCTGGCAACTCACTGACGATCCCGGAGTTCAACGATAGTTCCGGTTCCTCCAGCAGCAATAAGGAGTCCCCATCCAACAGAGCCCAGAGTAAGCCGATTAACCGCAAAGTACCATCAGAAAACTGATCTTCGCGTTGCTTAGCTCCTTTGGGTCTCCAATGTTCATAAGTTGCTTCCAGATGCGGGATGCCCGACTCATCCTTAATATCGGTGAGATGCTTTAGTTGTGGAACCACTACCCGCAACGCTCCTTCGATCTTTTTCAAGCGTGCTTGGCGAGTTCTCGCATTTGTTTTGGCAACACTCACCAGAAAGTTTTGTCCGTAAGGGTCTCCAGGAATTCCCGGTCCGGGAAATGCGCCGGGGTATCGGATGAGTTGTGGAATAAGGTGCAAGTACTGAACAGAATCAAAAAACTTGGAGATATCCCTAAAAGGCTGATTGAGGCTGATCTGCTCGAGATGTGTCTGGGTGAGGCGTAACCGGTCATATTCATCGTCGGGGTCGGGTCGATTGAGTATCAGCTCGTCTCCTGCCCACACCTTCTCATAAGTAAGATGCGGATTGCGATGGCTACGACCCTCCCCATTGATCCCGATAGCGTACCTCCACAACGTCTCGTCGGTAGCGGTTTCTGCAAGGGAGACCTCTATCTCAACATCAGACTCACGGCGTGCTGCAAGACAGCGCACCTTGGGTATGCCTCCGCGATCACTGATGGCTTTCTGCAAACCTCCGCCCTGCTTGGCGATGTCTCGCATAAAACGAAACACGTCAAGGAAATTCGATTTGCCTGAAGCGTTGGGACCAACCAGAAAAACACGGTTGCCCAGATCGACATCAACCGATTGGAAGTTACGCCAGTTTTTCAGAGTGATGTGAGAGACGATCATTGTTCCACCTCTATCTCCATGGTATTTGGACTTTCGATGCGATGGTTGTCACCCACTTCGCATGATAAAGACTTTCTTTTGAATTGGTCATTTGTGCCACCTTCGTGAATTTAGTTATGATTTTATACCGTTGAATGCTTTACGCAGTTCTCGCATGTTCTTCATTCATACAGCACCTTCCCCCGGTTCATAATCCTTTTGATGAACGTATCCCCAATCCCGATCCTGTGTTCTATTTCATCTGCTGTCCGTACAATAATATCCATTGGCAGGAATTTGGGTCTCGCAATCCTTGAAATATCTGATGCTTTGCGGATGGGCGAGCCATCGACGTCCATCACGACCAGAATATCC
>CBDUQO010000259.1:0-2416 GCA_965369365.1 uncultured Methanosarcinales archaeon | reverse complement strand
TTGACTGGCGCTTCATGGATGCGGACACAATTCGTGTGCTCTTCAAACTCTCTGGCGCGGATGGAGTAAGTGGATCAGGATCTCTGGCGACGATATGCTTTGAGATAACCGGATCACAGAGTGATAGTAGCGTCCTGGATATATCCGGCGGAACGCTCAGTGACATCGATGCTGGCGAGATACCTGCGACATTGAACGATTGCGATGTAGCCATCGGAGTGCCGGTTACGGTCAATGCTCCGGAAGTTGTGTCCGGCGCATTCGATGCAACAATCGAGATAGAGAACGTTGCTGATATGAACGGAGGGCAGTTCGATCTCTCATTCGATCCGGGTGTTGTGAACGTGACCGATGTCAATAATGGAAGCATAGACGGCACAGCGGTACCACTTGTTGACTGGCGCTTCATGGATGCGGACACAATTCGTGTGCTCTTCAAACTCTCTGGTGATGCTGGAGTTAGCGGATCAGGATCTGTGGCGACGATTAAGTTCGCGGTAACCGGATCGCAGGGCGATACAAGCATTCTGGATATGACCGATGGGAATCTTGCTGATACCGGGGCAGATGAGATACCTGCGACATGGACTGATGATGAGGTTACGGTCTAATATCTCAACTCAATAAGGAGCCTACAAACTTCGGTTAATTGCCGAACACTGAAATACACGGTCTGCGATGCTGCGGGCAACGTCCACGCCTCGCATTTCGCAGACTATATTTTTTTCTAAATCACCGGTAAGTAACAGAATAGTATAAGGAGGTAATATACAATGAGAATGAATAAAATACTGACTGGGATCGCTATGACTTTGCTTCTGCTCGCACTGCCGGCAGCAGCATCCGACTACACACTCGGAATCTTCGGGAACGCGAACGAAGATGACACAATAAACATGCAGGATGTGACGTATACCGAACTGATCATCCTCGAATACAGGGACGAGACAGAACTCGCGGATGCCAAGTACGACGATAAGATCAACATGCAGGACGTGACCCAGATCGAGCTCGTCATTCTCGGAAAAGAGAAGGAGATCACGATTCTGGATTCTACTGATCGGGCGGTAACTGTCGAGAAGCCTGTGGAACGGATAGTCGTTCTCAACAGCGACGGTGCCTCAGCACTGAAGATCCTTGGAGCGACAGACGCAGTGGTGGGTGTAACCAGTGTCGTTTTGAAGAAGGACTACTATTTCCCGGAATTAAGCGACAAGCCGAGTGTTGGCTATCCGGAATATGATTTTGAAGCGATTCTCTCGCTCGATCCAGATTTGGTCATGTACTATGGCTCTGGCAGCTATTACAAGCCCAAGCTCTTAGAGATTGAGAAAAAACTCCCGGGTATCACGCTGGTCGGGCTCGATTTCTACAAGCAAGCGACATTGCGATACGAACTGGAACTGCTGGGATATGTTCTGGATAAGAAGGACGAGGCAGCAGAATACAATGATTGGTGCAAGGAACACGAAGATTTCGTGAACGACCTTGTTGATACACTTGAATCGGAAGAGAAACCAAAGGTATTCATAACGATGATGAAGGGCTATCCCGGGGCGATCAAGACTTATGGACCGGCTTCTGCTTGTGATATACTCTGCACAATGGCTGGCGGTGTCAATATCGCGGGAGAACTGCCGGCAACGTATCCAAAGGTGGACTCCGAATGGGTCATATCAGAGGATCCTGATGTGATAATCACATTCGAGTCTGGCACTGGACAGGGTTGGGCTGACACGACAAAGCCCGAGGAACTGGTAAATGCAATCATGGATGTTGAGGAATGGTCGCGTATCTTGGCTGTAGAGAATAAGAGGGTATATGCCTGCAACTATGAGCTTCTCTTCGGGTTGGACAGTGTTGCCGGGCTTACCTATTGGGCTGAGTTCACACATCCGGAGTTCGATCTGGATCCGGAGGGTGTTTACAGGGAACACTATGGGATGCTGGGCGTACCGTACCCGGAAGACTTGATTCAGGCATATCCACCGCTGGAGACGAGTTAACAGGGCTATATAAACTGGTGAATACGAGTGTGAGTACGCTCGTTGGAGTGAGGGTTGTTCCCTCCCCTCCTTTTCCTCTTTTTCTTTTTTCCGAATGGCGTAGATGATATTGCGACTTCAAGAGGCGCTCAAGTAGCGTATACCGCTCGAATACTTCCTCTGAATGGATTGCCGGGCTTGAGAGTGCCAGAGCATTTGGCAGGTGTGATATGAGGCGATTTGGTATGCTTTTTGTTATTTGGTTCTACTAACATAACCAAAAGTTTTAAGTAATGGATGGATTACTCACCACTACACACGCGCTATGTGACATATATTCTACGTGTAACCATACAACGTAAAAGTCTGCCACAAGGAGGTACTATATAATGGGAATAAATACGACATTGGCGAAAGTAGCCATAACTTTA
>CBDUQO010000258.1:0-2430 GCA_965369365.1 uncultured Methanosarcinales archaeon | reverse complement strand
TGCAGAGATTCGTGCGCAGCTCCTGGGTTCCCGGAAGGTGTGTGTATGCAAAGAGAGCGGAGTAGACGCCATCTGCGTGCAGTTTGTCTATCAGTCTGAGTGCGTCCTCGCAGCTCTCGCCCATGCCGATGATGAGGTGCGTGCCGACAGAACCCCTGCCAAATACGGCACTCGCACGCCTGATCCCGTCGAGGTGCGTCTCCCATTCGTAGACGCTGCCCGCGTCCCTTCCCTTGATCCGCCCAAAGAGCTCACGCTCTGCCGCATCAAGCGGGATCACCAGTTTATCTGTGCCCAGTTCTTTTAAGAGCAGGTATCTCTCATCGCTTAGCGGGAATACCGAGACTGAGATCGGGATCTGGCTCACATCTCTTATGCTTCTGACAAGGTCTGTTGTGTCCTGCCACATCTCCGGATACATTATGGTCTGGATGCAGGCACGCTTGATGTAACCACGTTCAAACGCAATTCCAAGCCTTCGCACAACCTCGCGTGCATCGGATGGCATGTACTGCCCGCGTGCGATCTGCAATAGATCACCATCAGCACCTCTTGCCTGCGAACAGAAGCGGCAGTTTGCCTGACAGCGCCGGTCGGTGTATATCTGAAGATATGCGGTTGTGGGCGGCGCATCCATCAGCACGAGTTCCATCCCGAGCACGCCGAGTGTGCCTATGGATGCGCGGACGGTTTTGTTGGGTGGTTTGTTAGGCAGTGTGGGTTTCATGGCATAGCGGGTCACAGGATTGGTTGGAGTATTATTTATACGGCATCTATTCATCTTCGGTTCCCGGATAAATCTCCATCGATTCTGGTATTGTCCCGCGGCAGAACACCGCAGCATGTGCCGAAGTACTCGGTACCGTACCCTTCAGCCTCTGCGTACCTGACAAAACCCGGGGTCGGAAGAGCGATATGGAGAACACCGCACTCAAGCGCTATCATCTCGATCAGTTCGCGGTCGCGTCCGCTCGAATGTGCGCATCCAAGCGTTATCGGAATCTCGGGGAAGAGTTCGGTTGCCCTGCAGAACACTCCGGCAAAGTCGTACGGATCCGGTTTGACAGAAGACATCGGTGTGCCCGCGATCGGCATGAGCCCTGTTATCACAACTGTTGTCGGGTCGATCTCGCTGATGAGTTCGAGTGCCCGGAGTTCTCCACGCAATCTCCCGAAATCAAGACCCACACAGACGTGCGGGAAGATATCGATGCCCGCATCCGAGATTGCTTTGAGGCTCTGCAGGTAATCATCCTCGGTTGCGTTTATGCCGTACACACGCCGAACAGTCCCCGCGTCTCCTGCCACATCGAATGCGATGCCGTCAAGACCAGCGCCCGCAAGAGCGGACGCCTCATCAGGAGTGATAAATCCGGTGTGTGCGATTATTATCAGATCGGTCTCCTGCTTGACCCGCCTGATTGATTCAGCCACGGTTGCTGTCGGGACTTTCCCGCCCGCATCGCACCCGCCCGTTACGAGCATGCCAATGGCGCCACCTCTCGCGATGCGGCGTGCGACCTCCTCTAATTTTTCAGGCGAATCTGCGGGAATCAGACGTGACAGGAGTATGCCCTCGCAGTGTTTGCAGTTTAACTCGCATCTACTTCCGGTCAGCGATACGGATGGAAAGAAGCTTGATGTAATGAAGAGGCTCAGATTCCTGCCGTGCTTTTTTGTGGACTGCGCTCTGCACTTCTGCATACGCTCCCGGAGGCTCTGGTCGAGCGAATTATTAAGAAGCGGAGCGAGAGCCGGTTCACGCATGATTAACCTACGATTCAACTGCCTGTATGATGGCTGCCACAAAATCCTCTGGCGCCGTGCCCGGTGCTGTTATCGGTTCCGATTCATAGACCGATCGCACGGCAGAGAGGACGGAATCATAATCGGCAACGGTCTCTTTCAGGGACTCCGCGATAGTCTCAATCGCAGATTCCGGAAATAAGAAGAAATCTCCTGAAAATTCGATATCTTTGATTCTATTGCCTTCCAACTTGACAAAAGAACGGATTAAACCGCCTTTTGATTTGTGTCTGCCTTGCTTGTATCCTTCGTAGCTCATGATATCCCACCGCTGATATTGGGGTTCTTGTTATTCAAGTATGGGTGCCCTACGTTTATCTCCTTGCATCTTTCGTCCCAGCCGCTTCCGCCGCTTGTCATCCATCCGGTAGACCCAATCCCTGCTCCGGTGCCGCTCCACAAGGCGGTTCGCCAGCAGGTCCTCCGGATCAGTCAGTGCACCACAAACAGCGGTTACCCCAAGCGCATCCTCAAAACCCGTCTTCAGCACCTCCTTCACATGTTCAACCTCATAACTGCGCCACCTTATCAGATCAGAGAGCGTGATCATTCCATCCCTCGCATACCGGACATCCGCTGCCAGGTTCTTTACGGGGTCTTTCAGCACCCGATCCATCTCATCGA
>CBDUQO010000257.1:0-2458 GCA_965369365.1 uncultured Methanosarcinales archaeon | reverse complement strand
AAAAATCGAGTAAAAACTGCCCTCCGGGTGGGGTTGGTGATATACATTTCGTGCATGAGTTCATCTAATCACAATATTTCTGTGTTAATTTCGTAAAATCTTGCGTAATCTCGTGGTTTTTTCGCCTCAGTGGTCACCGAAAAATAAAGTAGCAAAGTTTATCTAATGGTATCCACATCTCTGGTATTCGTGCGATTCGTTTATTCGTGCCATTTGTGATCCCTTCTGCCGATTTTATCACGACTTTCGTAAATGAAAATGGTGCGTAGAGTGAATATATATTATGTTATATATTATAAAATATTAAAAAATCACTGGAGACGCACCGAAAAGAATAACATAGCAGACGACCATATTTTTATTGGAATGACTCTTGGGGGGTACCATGGACACTAAGACCGCAATTGCATCACTGGGTGTGCCACTTCCAAAATATATCAAGCGATTCGCCATACCAATCGTTATATTCGGATTTCTGCTCGCTGGCGTGTTGTATGTCCTGTTTCCGGAACTTTTTCTCGGTCCTGCGCAATATGTCCTGCTCCTCCTCCCGATCATCTGCATCGCGTTTGTGATTATGTACCCTTTTTCGGTGGCGGCGGGCAATGCAAACGAGATCGATAGCAACATGCACTATTATGTCACCCAGATGGGTGCGCTTGCTATGGCACAGACATCACGCAAGGAATTGTTTAACATTCTGGCACACGATAAGAACTATCATCTGCTTAGAGAAGAGTCCCAGAAAATATTTTTACTCATGGATACGTGGAACATGAGCCTTGCGGACGCGTGTCGTTTCGTCGGCGCGCGGAACCCATCGATCATATTCGCGGACTTTCTTGACAGATTGGCACATGCGGTACAGTCCGGGGAGCCGATCGAGCGATTTTTGGAATCTGAGCAGGATGTTGTGATGAATGACTATGACACGATGTATCGCGGCGCGATCATGACCATCGACATTGTAAAGGAGATGTTCGTGTCCCTGATTATGTCCCTCATCTTCCTTGCATCGTTCTCAGCGATCATGCCAATCATCACTGGCATGGACGCCACAAACCTGATGCTGATATCGGTCTTTGCATTCGTGATGACTGATATCGCAGTCATCTTCTTTATCAAATCAAAGGTGCCAAAGGACAAGATATGGCAGCAACTCCACATCGAAAGTGTCGCTAAGCGCAATCTGAAGCGATCGGTGACGATTTCGATTGTAGGCTGTCTGGTTGTCATCCCGCTTGTTGGGTTCATAACCGCTCCAGAGGTCATCAAGGCGGCAATTGTGCTTACACCGCTTTTATATACCGGACGCATCGCAAGCAAAGAGGAAGGAAGGATCAAGCGGAAGGACAATAACTACCCATCATTTATCAGATCGCTCGGAAGTTCCGCCGGTGCAAGGGGTGGGATGGTTATCGAAGCGCTCAAGAGCTTACGCGCACACGATTTTGGTCCACTCACCACTGACATCAATAATCTGTATAGCAGATTGGTATCGCGAATCAACAAGCTCTCATCATGGGACTTCTTTGCGGTCGAGACCGGGAGCAACCTGATCCACAGGTTCAGCACAATGTTTGTCGAATCCACCCACCTTGGCGCAAAAGCGGAGCTCGTTGGTGATATGATCGCGACCAATATCCACCACATCATCCTGCTCAGGAAACTCCGGTACCAGTCTGCATCGACCATGGTCGGCGTCTTTTACGGGCTCACCGCAGGCATCGGGTTTACGCTCTATATCTCGCTTGGCGTGGTTGAACTGATGCAGGGCATGTTCGAGAGTGTGGAGATGCCGCCCGGCATGTCAATAGGCATGATCCTGTACACCGACATCAACATCGGTGTCCTGTACACATTGATAACATTTATCATAATATCACATTCACTACTCTCTGCAGTAATGATCCGGCTCGTTGATGGTGGCAATCTGCTAAACGGGACCACACACTTCGTGTTGATGGTGTGGATCGGTGCGATCAGCGCGGTGGTCTGCAAGTCAGCGGTGTCATCGCTGCTCGGGATCGGATAAATCTCAACTTGGGGGGGTGACTACTCACATCACCCACCACAAAATTTATTATTGGTGAGATTATATTATTTATTGCGATAGTTGTAAATAAAATGTTTTACTGGATATGTGGGGGCGAGGGTGTGAGATATACCTGATTACGATGAGATTCAGGCGTTTGGGGGCTGTCACTGAATAACCAGAGTTATTTTGTTACGACTCCTTACCAACAGAGCGAAGAGACTTTCCTTCAACTTAAAAATGGTCAAAACCACGAAAATCCGGAAACTGCAAGTGGGGTTAGATACAACCAGCGCGTCGGCACCCCCGCGATTTCATCAAAACGTTTAAGTGGCATCGGTGGAAACTGTTTACCACGGCATCTATCTTTTGTCCGGATAGTGTAGTGGCCTAGCATGGAGCCCTGTCGAGGCTCCGCCCCGG
>CBDUQO010000256.1:0-2512 GCA_965369365.1 uncultured Methanosarcinales archaeon | reverse complement strand
ACATCCAAAGGCGACGATGTGGGGCACATACTTAAAAAAACTTGCAAGAGATTTTGGAGTGGCGGATAGAGTTATATTTACCGGATATATCCCGAATAACCTCGTGAAAGCGGCATACAAGCGGTGCGATGTGCTGGTCTTCCCGTCCCGCAAAGAAGGATTCGGTCTGGTTGTGGTGGAGGCATGGATGTACCGGAAACCGGTGGTCGTGAGCGATGGGGCTGGCGTCTCAGAACTGGTGATGGACGGCGTGAACGGGCATCAATTCGAGTCAGGAAACCACGAAGAGCTTGCAGAGAAGATTAACAAGATCCTCGCAAACCCGGCTGACTCCGAAGAGATGGGTGATCGAGGGCATGAGACTGCAAGACAATGTTATATAGAAGAAGGTGTAAAATTAATAACAGATGTATTCGATGATGTCATGACCGACTTCACACACTAAGGGGGCAAAATGTCAGATTTTACATTCTATAAGGCAAGATACCAATCCGAACTTACTGGAAAGAGCGCAAGGGATATTTCCGAGTTGATTTCAGCCATGAAAGACGTGGATGAAAGTTCGATCTTCCACCATATATATCATGCGCTGCTTGATTACCATTTTCTCCCGATGGAGTATCCAAACGACTTTGCATACTGGATCGCTGACGTACTGCACGAGCCTGCTCTTGCCGAGCGACTTGCAGACCCCGACCTGCGCGAGATCCATGATCTGGACGCGCTCAGGGCAAGGATCGTGGATATCATCGAGGACTATCTTAACATGTATGACGTGAGCGGCAGGGCGAGAGTCGGGCAGGAATTCCATTTTATCAAGAGTATTAGTGTCATCTTCCCGACAAGGCACGTTGCATCGAATATCGGCGAGGCGCTGGAGATTCTGAAAGTTATCGACCTTGATTCAATCTTCTATTATTTCATTGCAAGTCGGATGCTCGGCGGAGAGCATTACAAAGCGTTTTCACGATGGGTGACTGAGAATGCTAGCCATGAACTGATGGAAAATCTGAATAATATTTGCCCGTATGGTTTTGCAAACACAAACGCCATGAGGCTCGAGATCGTCAAGATCATCGAGAGACATTTCTGGGAGCATATATGAACGAAAAGAGATCGGTCTGGGATTATGAGGATATCGTTGGAAGAGGTCTTCTCGAGGACCTTGAACTGCTTGCAGGAAACATCTCAGGCAAGGTTCAGCATGTTAACTCCACCTACACCGGCGGGGGCGTGGCAGAGATTCTGAATAGTTTGATCCCACTATTTAAGGGGCTTGGCATCGAAACGGAATGGAACCTGATACGGGGTGACGATGAGTTCTTTGCAGTCACAAAAAGCTTCCACAACCAGCTTCACGGCAGAGTGGGCGGTCCGGTCGATGTTCAGGCACATGAACAGGTCAGCGTACTGGAGGATCTCGATGCGCAGATCGATGACCTGAACATGAAGAAGCGGATGCTTGAGACATACATGCACTGGAGCGATGTGAATGCCAGTGAGATGACCAACGACGGGGACTTTGTATTTATGCATGATCCCCAGCCAGCAGCGCTGATACGCACGAAAGAGAAGGGACACTGGATCTGGAGATGCCATATCGACGTTTCAAATCCCGAGCCGCTTGTCTGGAACTTTCTCAGGGATTTCGTCTCAAAATATGATGCATCAATCTTCTCAACACCGCTCTTCTCAAGACCGGATCTGGGAATCAGGCAGTTCCTTGTGCCACCTTCCATTGATCCACTGAGCGACAAGAACATCGAACTTTCGCAGGGCGAGATCGACAAAGTCCTTGATAAATACGAGATTGTCACAGATAAACCGATTATAACGCAGATATCACGATTTGATCGATTGAAAGACCTTCCCGGAGTCATTGATGCATACAAACTGGTGAAGAAGCGGATAGACTGCCAGTTGATACTCGCGGGAGGCGTTGCAGCAGACGATCCGGAGGGGATGGAGGTCTACCAGGAAGTCTTAAAGAAAGTAGAAGGCGAGGCTGACATCCACCTGCTACTCGGATCACCGCCATTCTCTGATATCGAGATCAACGCGTTTCAGCGTGCATCAACCGTAATCATGCAGAAATCGCTGAAAGAAGGGTTCGGGCTTGTGGTTTCCGAGGGACTCTGGAAGGGAAAGCCCGTAATCGGCGGAGCGACCGGTGGAATCCCGCTACAGGTCATCAACGGTGTCACAGGTTACCTTGTGCACTCAGTCGAGGGCGCGGCATACAAGATCGCCAATCTCCTGAAGGATCCGGAACTTGCCAAAAAGCTTGGAGAGAATGGACGGGAGCACGTCAGGAACAATTTCCTGATAACAAGGCATCTTAAGGATTATCTTCTTGTTATGCTCAGTCTTGAGAACCCGTCGAGGATTATCCGGCTGTAAGTGTCTGGCTAACCATGAGAAAGTGTGAGATGTGAACATATCACCAATCCCGTGGTTTTTTGGCTCTATGGTAATTCGAGTTACAAGCATCTCGCAAGATGAATTGTGCCTG
>CBDUQO010000255.1:0-2535 GCA_965369365.1 uncultured Methanosarcinales archaeon | reverse complement strand
CCACAGGCACAATTCATCTTGCGAGATGCTTGTAACTCGAATTACCATAGAGCCACTTAAACGTGATGGGCGCAGGAGATGAGACCGCGAAGAGTCTCGGTGTCAATGTGAAGTGCACCAGAATCATTGCCATGGTGGTCTCGACGCTCCTCGTTGCAACCATCGTCTGCTTCACAGGCACGATCGGGTTCATCGGGCTCGTTGCCCCGCACATGACAAGGCTCGCAATCGGGGGAGATAACAGGTACGTGCTCCCGGTTTCGGGTCTCCTCGGTGCGGTACTGCTGATCACCGCGGACCTCGTGGCAAGAAGGATCATAGCCCCTGTAATCCTACCCGTCGGGGCAGTTACGGCATTTAGGGGGGCTTCGCTCTTTCTGTACCTGATAATGAGACGAAGGAGGGAATACTGGTGAAACTAAAGGTAAAAAATGTAGAATTCGGCTACAACAGTACATTGGTTCTCGAAGGCGTATCCATGGATCTGGATAGTTCAGAGATCATCGGAATCGTCGGTCCGAACGGCGCCGGCAAATCCACGCTGATCCGGTGTATCGACCGGATCCTGACACCGAGAGGGGGAACAATCCTTCTGGACGAGAACGACATCAGCAATATGACGAGAATGGAGATTGCAAAGCGGATGGGTTATGTGCCCCAGACCACAACACGCGTCTTTCCGGCGACGGTCTTTGACACCGTCCTAATGGGACGACGCCCGCATCTCGGCTGGAAGAGTAGCGATGCGGATGTGGACAAGGTTCTGGAGATTCTGGAACTCCTCGGGATCATGGAGTTTGCGATGCGGGACTTTAACGAGATTAGCGGAGGTCAGCAGCAGAAGGTCTTGATCGCACGTGCGCTTGCACAGGAAGCGGACATTCCCCTCCTGGATGAGCCCACAAGCAACCTCGACATCAGGCATCAGCTCGAGGTGATGGAGATCATGACAAATATCGTGCACAGGAAAAAGATCTCTGCTGTGATGGCGATTCATGACCTGAACCTTGCCACGAGGTACACCACCAGGATACTGATGCTGAACGGTGGCAGGATCTTTGCTGTGGGTGATCCGGAATCGGTCCTGACTGCCGAGAACATCAGGCGTGCGTACGGGGGGAGGCGCTTGTGAAAAGCGACGGAGAGCGACCGTATATCATTCCGGTGAGACCTGTGTGATTCGGAGGTTATTGCGGTCATGTCTCAGTCGAGACCGTCAACGGGGAGGATATTTTTCTTTGTGCACTTCCTCTTACTCACAATCGTAGCTTTAGTTGGCATTTCCGTAGCAACCGGGGGAGCTGCGCGCATGACGCAGCATGCTCGCACATTATTCATGATACGAAAACCTTAAATAGTATTCATCTGTGTCACAAGTTGTAGCTATTGTTGCAACAACGGTAGGGATGTGCAATATAACAACGAAAGGAGATGTAACAACGAAGATGAAATATCTAACCTATTGCGCGCTGATGGTCCTTGCAATATTCAGCGCATCAGCATCAGCAGACCTTGCGATAGTCGGCGATGCGAACAACGATGGTGTAATCACCACAGCAGACGCAGCGCTCGTGCTGCAGATGGCGACCGGAAGCGTAGCCGCGGATCCGAGCGCGGACGTGAATTATGACGGTACGACCAACTCACTTGATTCGCTCATAGTACTATCGATGGCACAGCAGGCGCAGGTCTGCATCAATGCGCCCGATATCGCATCTGACGCGTTCGATGCTACGATAGATATTTGTGAGGTCACCGATCTTGATTCAGGGCAGTTTGAGCTTACGTTTAATCCGAGCGTTGTGAACGTGACTGCGGTTGGTGCAGGAGATATCGGCGGCACGGAAGTTCCGATCGATTCGTGGAATTTCACGGACGCTGGCACGATCCGTGTGTTATTCAACCTCCCGAATGCCACTGGAGTGAGCGGATCCGGGCAGATAGCCACGATCAGCTTTGAGATTGTGGGCGCGCCCGGGGACACCAGCGCTCTGGATCTGTCCAATGGGATGCTCGTCGATGCGATGTCAAACGAAACGCCAGCGCTCTGGTACGATTGTGAGGTATCGATCGGAGTAACGGTTGCTGTCAATTCGCCAGAAGTCACAATCGGCGCGTTCAGTGCAACGGTTGATGTAGAGGATATCGCATGCATGAACGGTGGGCAGTTCGACCTAACGTTTGATCCGGGCGTTGTGAACGTGACCAATGTAACCAGTGGCGAGATCGGTGGTACAGCAATTCCGATCGTTGACTGGGGGTTCATGGACGCTGACACAATCAGAGTGCTTTTCAAGCTCTCCGGAGCGGACGGAGTGAGCGGAACAGGATCGATGGCAACGATAGACTTTGCGATGGTAGGATCGCAGAGTGACGCATGCGCTCTGGACATATCTGATGGAACGCTCTCTGACACGGAAGCAGATGAGATACCTGCGACATGGGCGGACGCTGCGGTAGCGATTGGAGTAACGGTTGCGGTCAATTCGCCAGAAGTCACAATCGGCGCGTTCAGTGCAACGGTTGATGTAGAGG
>CBDUQO010000254.1:0-2608 GCA_965369365.1 uncultured Methanosarcinales archaeon | reverse complement strand
AGATGTCAGCCGGAATGTATGTCCTGAGATGCCCGATGTGAGCGGGTCCGTTTGAATAGGGCAGCCCGCAGGTGACCAGTGTTTTTTGTGACATGTTACTGGCTTGTGGCGTCAGGATATATTATTTGTTGTGGAGGGGGCGGGTTTAACACACCCTTCGATCATGATTAATCATGAAGATCGCTGGAAAGATCGCTGGAGTCGACGAAGCTGGCAAAGGACCTGTGATTGGTCCCATGTGCGTTGCAGGCGTCATGATCAACGAAGATAAACTGAATTTGATCAAGGAACTCGGGGTAAAAGATTCTAAAAAGGTTGCTCCTGAAAAACGCAAGCTTCTTTCCGGGCATATCAAAGAAACCGCCGACAACTGGTTCGTGCTTGATGTGAGCGCACACCAGATCGACGAACTGCGAACCATCATGACGATGAACGAGGTCATGGTCATCTGCCATGCCAAAGTGCTTGAGAACCTGGGACCGGATCATGCGTTTCTGGATGCGGCTGACGTTAATGAGGAGCGATTCGGCAGAAATGTGCAGAAGAAATGCCAGACACCCGGCACGTTCAGGGTGACTGCACGGCATAAAGCCGACGTAAGATACCCAATCGTTGCCGCAGCATCCATCATCGCAAAGGTACACAGGGACCGCGCGATTGCAGCCTTGCGGGAGGAGTTTGGCGACTTTGGCAGCGGATATCCAGCCGATCCAAAGACCATACGTTTCCTGCGGGAATGGTTCTTAGAGCACCAGAGTTTTCCTGACATTGTACGGCATTCGTGGAAGACTGTGGAAAACGTGGTTGCAAGCGCAAAACAGACAACGCTATCAGCATACAGATGATTTTTTATATGAACACATACAATTAATCGAATGATAAGGAATTGGGTGCAGCATTTATGACATATAATCTGGGCATCTCCAAACTGGATGAACTGATAGGGGACATCAAAGGTGGTACGAACATCATGATGATTGGTCCCCCTATGAGTGGTAAGGATGACATTATAAATATCATCGCATATCATGGGTTAATCAACAAAAACGCTGCTGTGATTGTCTCAACACGCGAACCCGGCAAGAATGTCCTCGACTGGTTCGAAAACCGTGCCCTGGGGATTCCACCGGAGCATATCGGGATCGTGGACTGCGTTACCAGAACACTAGGGTTCGGCGCGCCCGATACCGAGAACATCAAGATGGCGTCAAGTCCTGTCGATCTCACTGGCATCGGTGTCAAGATCAGCCAGTTTTTTGAGCGGTTCTGGATGGAGATGCAGATAAAAGAGACGCGGTTGTGCATCAATTCGCTCTCAACGATCCTCATGTACTCAAATCTCCAGACCGTGTTCAGATTCTTGCATGTATTCACAGGTCGCGTAAAAGCGGCGAATGCGCTTGGCGTGTACGTGATCGAGGACGGAATGCATGACGATAAGACGATTGTGACGCTAAAGCAGTTGTTCGATGGTATGATCGAGATTCGGGAGGACGATGGGGATTACCAGATACGTGCTATCGGGCTTTCGCCAAAACCGACACCATGGTTTGACTACGAGATCGACGGCGTAAACATCGTATTGAGAGGTTAGTGTTTATGATGGTAGAAACTGGCATACCGGCACTGGACGACCATCTGCATGGCGGGGTCCCGCAGGGGAACTCACTAGTATACTATGCACACCCGGGAGTTGAGTGCAAGGTGTTTGGGATGCAGACTGTGCATAGAGCCTTATCAAAAGGCGGGCGCGGGATCTATGTCACTTCGAGCACTGATCCGCGGATGATCCGAGATCTATTCGAGGAGCTTGGGTGGGATGCCGCCGAGTACGGGGATCGGTTCACCATCGTGGACGGGTTTTCAGGATTGATCGGTGCTGATTCGCCAGAACAATATGTCGTCCCGACTCCGGATGATGCAGGCAGCCTGACCCAATCAATCAAGCAGGCGATGGAGGATGCGTGTGAACCCAGCGTCATAGTATTCGAATCACTCTCAACGATCATGGACCTCTGCGGAGAATCGGCAACACTCGAGGCTATTGAGGAGTGGAACAAGTATGCGATGCTCTACGACCATGTAATAGCATATAATTTCACGGCATGGCCCTATTCGGAGGATACGCTGGCGCGGGTCAAAGGGGATATTTGTAATTCAGTAGTTTTAATTGGTGGAATCTCGGAAAAAGTCATCTTCGGTCAGTATTTTGGGGTGAAGAAGACTGATTGGGATAAAGTTACCAAAAAATGCACATTATACAAAGTTTTGAAGCCAGGTGGCGTACGCGTGTACCTTCCAAAGATCCTGGTTACCGGACCGTTTGATGCTGGTAAAACCACGTTTGTACATGCGCTTTCGACCAAAGCGGTCTCGGTGGATCGGCTTGGCACAACCGTGGCGCTCGATTACGGACACGTTGACCACAGAGGGTTCACCGCCGATATATTCGGAACTCCGGGTCAGGAACGGTTCGATCCGATCGTGAAATTACTCAGCGGCGAGGCGATGGGGGTATTTCTGATCATTGACTCGACGAACACCAGTGATTTTGTACGTGCAAAGCGTATGCTCAAGATCACTGAATCAATTGGGTTGCCGGTCGTCA
>CBDUQO010000253.1:0-2618 GCA_965369365.1 uncultured Methanosarcinales archaeon | reverse complement strand
GCATCGCCAATACCATCGATTTTGGTCAACTCTGACACTTTTTTACCCGTTCTTCCTTTAACTCCGCTCTTCTTTGATCCGGCACTCTTCGCACCTTTTTTACCACCCTTCTTACTTTTCTTAGCGTCCTGTTTCTTCTGCCACTCGATATAGCTGCAATACGGACACCCCATATCCCAGGGACTCTTGCCCTCTCTTGCGATGCGGACGTGGTGCAGCCCGTGCTCTTCGCAGATCTGATCGGTGATGACCAGTTCACCGTATCGCGGCGAAGGGAGCGGTAGCGTGAACTTGCAGTCCTGATCCGGATTGTTGCATTTGATGAACCTGCCGCCGCCACGTGACAGTTTGGCAACAAGATCCGACTTGCATTCGGGGCATGGTCCGACGACCGGGTCATTACCGGCTTTCTCGGCAGCTTCCCACTTGAGCTGGTTACAATACGGGCATCCGATCTCTACAGGGCGTTTTCCGCTCTGCACGATCTGGATGTGGTGCATTTTGTGCTCCTCGCAGACCTTGTCTGTGACAACCACCATCCCGAACCTTGATAAAGGGATCGAGAGCGTGAACTTGCAGTCAGGGTAGTTACCGCATCCGATGAACATGCCAAACCTGGACGGACGTACCGCCATCTCCGCGCCGCACTTAGGGCATGGTCCGACAACCTGGTCATTGTGCAGCCCGTCCCTGAGCTCTTCAGCGATCTTCTCCTGATTACTTACCAGATCATCGAATATTTTATCGAGCATAGCTCTTGATTCTTTTATCACAGATTCTTCGGTTATTTTCGCCTCTGTGATAAGATCCATGTCGTGTTCCAGCTTGCTCGTCATATCCGGGACTACAACCGGTGTAGCGTACTTTTTGAGTGTATCTACTACAGAATAAGCAGTTTTTGTTGGTTGGATTGGGTTTCCATGAACATAAGCCCGATCGTACAATTTCTGGATGATTTCATGACGTGTTGATTTTGTTCCGAGTCCAAGATCCTCCATCACCTTGATCAACCTCGCCTGACCGTATCGTGCAGGCGGTTTCGTCGTCTTGCTCTCGATATTAAACTTCTCTACATCCAGCACCTGCCCTACTTCCAGATCAGGGAGCAGGCGGTCGTCTGACGTATGATATGGATAATACCACCTCCATCCGGGTTCAACAAGCACCGCACCGTTTGCAACAAAGTCTTCGCCTTTAATGTCGATTACAACCCGGAGCGTCTTCCAGATTGATGCGTCTGCAAAGGTAGCGAAAAACCTTCGCACAACGAGTTCATAGATCTTCCATTCATCGCTTTTCAGTTGTTCTTTGCTTGCAATCGCCACCGGATATATCGGAGGGTGATCTGTGGTCTCTTTTTTTCCGGAAGTTGGTTTGAGCGGTTTTTCAAGTAATCTGGATGCATATTTCTTAAATGTACTTCCAAGAAACATCGAGACAAGCTCTTTTAAGTCAAGAGTCTCAGGATAAACGGTGTTATCGGTTCGCGGATATGAAATGAATCCGTTTGTGTACAGGTTCTCTGCGATCCGCATCGCGTTTGCAGGGCTTATCCCAATCCTACTCGCTGCTCTGATGAATTCAGTGGTGTTAAACGGCGTTGGGGGCTTTTCTGTCCTCTTTCCTCGCTTCACATCCGAAACCGTGCCGGATTTTGCATCCTGGACTCTCGCAACCACTGTGTCAAGTTCTTCCCGGTCCCAGAACCGATCTTTTTTGTGCTTTGATATGAACTGCGGCTCGCCCGGGTGGGTTGCATACAATTCCCAGTACGGTTCCGGAACGAATGCTTCCCGTTCTTTCTCTCGATCCACGATTAAGGCGAGAGTTGGTGATTGGACCCTGCCCGCAGACAAGAACCGCTTTCCGAGCCTTTTTGATGTGACCGAGAGATACCGGGTAAGTGCAGCACCCCACACCAGATCAATGATCTGGCGCGACTCGCCGGCTGCTGCGAGGTTGAAATCGACCAGGCTCAGATTCTTAAAGACCGCCTTGATCTCAGCCGGTGTGATCGCGCTGTATCTCGCCCGGTCCGACGTGACCTCCGGATTCACAGCCTTTATTATGTTCAAAGCCTCTACGCCGATCAATTCACCCTCCCGGTCGTAGTCTGTTGCTATTGTTACGGTGTCTGCCGTTTTCCCGAGTTTTTTGAGCGCGGATACGATTTTTGTGTTTCGTTTATCAGGAACTGTTATAATGTCAGCATGGATCAGGTCGCGTGCATCGGTCTTCTGCCAGCTGTTGTAGGTATCAGGAAAATCGATACCGACAACGTGCCCACTGAGCCCGATCACAGAAGTATCTCCTGAATGGTATGTGTTTACCCCATTTACCCTGACCATTTTCGATGTTTTGTTAAAAAGAATACTTGCAATCCTTTTTGCAGTACTGTGTTTCTCAGTAATAATCAGGTGCATGATGATAGTTACTGATAATACTATAATATATATGTTTTGAGTGTACCGAATCGAGCTGACAAGTGCATATAAAACAAAGGGGTATCAGTCCTGATATTCTATAGTCTTTGATCGGTAGTGGCGTGGTGTGCACATTTGTGCACGGTTATTAGGAGGTGATCCAGCCGCAGATTCCCCTACGGCTACCTTGTTACG
>CBDUQO010000252.1:0-2665 GCA_965369365.1 uncultured Methanosarcinales archaeon | reverse complement strand
CATCAAGGCAGATGCCGATACCGTTGTTTGAGCAGTCGTTGCCGGAAACGTTGCAGTAACTTGCATTGAGGTATATACCGGCCCCGTTGGGTGCTGGTGCTATTTGCCGCGTCATCGTAAACCCACTGACACTGACGTGATCCCTGGTTATCTCAACGACACGGTTATTTCCCGCATCATGGATAACGCAATTTGCGGACCCATTCAGAGACCGAATCGTCAGGGATTTGGCGACCTTCACATTCTCACGATAAAGACCATCTTCGACCTCAATTATATGCCCGTCCGATGTATCAGGATCGTCTATCGCAGCCTGGATAAATGAGAAATCTTCACCGGTGTTGATATTATGAACCCGGTTTACTGGCGTATACTCTCCAATGGTTACCTCGCAATCGTTCCAAATTGCTGGTATCCTGTCCGCACGGTTGTTAACAAGCAGTCCATGGGATATATCAAGAACGCTCATGTCACCCTGTGATCCCTTTATCGCGAAGCTTATCTTCGCCGCATATCCGGACCCGCTGACCCCGCCGAGACCAGGAAGATTGAAGGCAACCATGATCCTGTCTGCATTATTTAAACCCCACATAACCGGTATCTCTGTATTGCCTATACTTCCCACCCCCACATCTTCAACAGTCACAACATCCGAATCGAACCAGAGCTCGAACTGCCCACTGTCCAGATCGGTCACGTTCTCGATGTCGATTGTGGCATTAAATGTATCAGTCACAACAGGAGGAGCGTTGACAGTAACAGGCACTCCAATGGTTACACAATCATCAATCCAGACTGCCGGTATCTCCTCTGCGTCAGTGTCAGCAAGCTCCCCACCCGCAATATCCAGAACACACGCATCACCCTGCAATCCGGTTACCTCGAAGCTGATCGTTGCTATCTGCCCTGAACCGCTCGCTCCGGCGACTCCCGGGAGGTTGAAGAGCACGCGAATCGTGCCGGCATCCATGAAATCCCATGACTCTACCGGCACCTGTCTGCCGCTTATGTCCCCATCATGAACAGCAGTCACGTTCACAACGCTCGAGTCAAACGAGAGATCGAACTGCCCGGAATCGAGATTGGTGACATGGCAGATGTCTATTGTGGCATTGAATGCGTCAGATATAACTTCCGGAGCATTGACGCTGACCCCACTGATCCATGTCATATTTTCTGTTGATGCAGAGTAATTCTCGAAAGACATCATCAGCGGGTAATTATCGTTCTCTGAATCTATGCTGTAAGGAGAATCTCCAATCCCATCCTTGTCCGAATCGATTTCTTTGTAATCGTCCCAGTAGTTGCCCAAATAGTTCGTGTAGTTCCTGCCCTCGTATGTGTAGTTTATCTTCGATAGAGAGTTCCAGATGTTTATAGAGGAGCGAGAATTGACAGTATCAGCGTTATTTATGAAATTGTTCAGGCATATAAGATTGGCACTTGAAAAAGATAGTTGGATGCCAGCCAGGTTCTTTGAGCAATCATTGTTCGATATGATGTTGCTGCTCGAACCATGGAGGTAGATTCCATCATTCCGGTTATTCTGGCAATCATTGTTCGATATGATGTTGCTGCTCGAACCATCGAGTCGGATGCCATTCCAGTTGTTTGAGCAATCATTGTTCGATATGATGTTGTTACTTGAATCCTGAAGTTTGATGCCATTCCACCCGTTGTTTGAGCAGTTGTTGTTGGAAACATTGCAGTAACTGGTATTGATGTATATTCCTACTCCGCCGAACGTTGATTCCGGTGATTTCGTCACCGTAAAACCATTTATGCTAACATAATCCACGGTTATCTCAACGACATTCCCAGATCCCCTTGCACCCTGAATAACGCAGTTTGCAGACCCATTTTTCGACCGAATCGTCAAGGATTTGGTGACATTCACATTCTCACGATAAACGCCATCCTCGATATCGAGTATATGCCCATCCAGTGTGTCGGGGTCATCGATCGCGTCCTGGATTAAGGAGAAATTTTCGCCGGTGTTCACGTTGCGAACCTGATTTACTGTGGGCGTTGGCTCTCCAATGCGTACTTCATCATCGATCCAGATTGCGGGTATCTCATAATTATGCGACACACCGATGCCGATAAGCACCCCGGATACATCCAGAACGCTTGTATCACCCTCTGACCCTGTTGTCTCGAAGTCTATCTTCGCCACATACCCGGATCCACTGACCCTATCGAGACCCGGTAGATTGAAGAGCACCCTGATCCTGCCTGCGTCCATGAGACGCCACATGTCTACCGGCATCTGTCTGCCGCTTATGGTTCCATCATGAACGGCAGTCACATTCACAACACCCGGATCAAACGAGAGATCAAACTGCCCACAATCGAGATCAGCGACATTGTGGATATCTATCGTGACCTCGAACGCACCGGACACAACTTCCGGGGCATTGACGCAGACCTGCGTCTTCTGCGCAATCGTCTGTATCATGAGTGCGTCGAGCGAGTCCACCCTGCCATCAGCGTTCACGTCAGCACGCTCCGGATCCTGCGCCACGCTCCCGACAGCCATCCGGAGTGCGAGCAGTGAGTCTTCCGTTGTGATTATACCGTCCGCGTTCACGTCGCCGAGCATGTCAGCCAATATCGGTGTGCTGAGTGCTGCGAGAGCTATCAGCACGCAGTAGATTGTGTATTT
>CBDUQO010000251.1:0-2690 GCA_965369365.1 uncultured Methanosarcinales archaeon | reverse complement strand
TTGACAATGTCGGGCGGACATGGTCCGGAGTCGTAATTGCTGACGTGGACAATGATGGCGAGATTGAGATTGTGACTGCACACAGTGGCGGCTGCGTCCCCCGGAGCGCCTGAAAAATCCACCCCCTGACCGCAATAAATTTAATACCCATCGCCTCATAGTATAATGAGGCGTACCAGGGAAATGGCAACGATCATGCGTGCGATGGAGTCATCAGCACGGTTGCCGGGTTGCCGGTGGAAAATCCAAAAGTAGGAGGTGGAAAAGGTGAGTAACCTAAAAGAAGATATCGAAACCGATTTTGAGGATGTAAGTACGCGATTTATGCGAATGTTTGGAAAAGAAGAGCGGCAGGTTCAGCCAGTGGGGGTAAAACTGGTTCTGAAGGGGCAGGCAGTCCCGGAGGGCACGAGATCCCCTGCGGAGTATCAAGGAGTCCCGTGGTGTGAAGCGGTGAGACTCGCGGCGATGGATGGCGAGGTGGTTGTGATCAACAGGGATAATGTGGGCTGTCCGGCAGCCGCTATCGCTCTTGGTCTTGTCGACGAACGGGAAAGCAAGCCGCTTGCTGGCATGCGCAAATACACCGACATGATGGAGACCGCGGCATCTCCGGCAGACTTTACTGGTGGACTGGTTTATGCATGTAAAGCAAGCGGCAACATGCAATTTGCACTCTTTGGCGAGGATGACACCGGGCGGTATGAGACCCATGGCGCTGCGCTTAATGCCATTTCAGGGATGGTGTCGATCCAGCCTGCAATCATGGATGCGGCTGTGGCTTATCCTGCAGGAAAACTCCCACTCGTGCCTGATCTCGTGATTCTCGGACTCCTGCCAAGGCAGGTACTGCTTGCGATTCAGGGCTACAACTTCCTGACTGGCAATCGCTTTCGGATGGACACTATCGGGATTCGGGGCGTGTGCGCAGACCTGACGGCGCAGCCATATCTGGAGCAGAAGTTAAACGGCTCGTTCTTCTGTCTCGGAGCAAGAGCAGTTGGCGGATGGGGTGGCAACCTGATGGGTCTTGGCATGCCGTTTTCGGTATTCAGGGCGATGGTTGCGGGCATGGAAAAATCGGCAGGCGGTTTTCCGTATCCTGCCTATCCTGACTGATATGAACAATAACAATAATAATTAATGGGTGCAGGGGGATTGTGGGGGCAAATAGATGAACAAAAAGAAAAATCCATCGTTGAAGGAACTCGTGGACATCAGTGAGCTGCAATTGATTCAGGATAAGTTTGCAGAGACGGTTGGCACATCTTCGGTCATTTTTTCTCCGGAATGCGAGCCTTTGACTGATTTCAGCAACCCGACCGGGTTCTGTTCCCTGATCCAGTCAACTACTGCCGGGAAAGAGCGTTGTTTCCAATCGTTTCAGAAGATGGTGGAAGGTGCGCTCAAGTCAGGAGAGCCTAAAATTATGTATTGCTTTGCGCATGGCGGTCATTTCGTTGCTCCAATTATAATTGGTGGCAAGCACAAGGGGGCGATGTTTGCGGGACAATTCATACCATCGGAGTTCTCCGGGGGGCAACTGGATGATATCAGAGAGATAGCCGGGGAAATCGGTCTGGATCCTGAACTGCTCCTCGCTGAAGCAGAGCAGATGCGGGTGGTCCGTGAAGATGTAGTCCGGAATTATTCGAGTCTCCTGTTTCAGATAGTCGGGGTTATTGCGAAGCTGGGCTCGCAGGCAGGTGAACTGCGTCAGGCGAGGGATGCGCTACAGGGGGCGCATAACGAGCTGGAGAAACGCGTGCAGGAACGCACATCAGAACTTGCGGAAGCGAACACCGGACTGCAGCAGGAGATTGCCGAGCGCAGAAGCGCGGAGGATGCGCTTCGGGAGGGCGAAGAACGATTCAGGATGATGTTTGAGAACATGAGTAACGCCGTAGCAGTCTATGAGTCAGTTGGTGAAGGAGCTGATTTCATATTCAAGGATCTCAACCGAACCGGGGAGAAGATCGATGATGTGATGAGAGAAGACCTGATCGGTAAAAGCGTGCTTGACGTATTTCCCGGAGTTGTGGAGTTCGGACTCTTTGATGTTTTCCGGAGGGTGTGGCAGACCGGAGAACCGGAGCACCACCCTATCTCTTTTTACACGGGTGAGAAAGTTTCTGGCTGGAGGGAGAACTACGTGTACAAGCTGCCGTCCGGCGAAATCGTTGCGATTTATGACGATGTGACCGAGCAAAAGCAGATGGAAGAATCGCTCGCGGAGAGTGAAGAGAAACACCGCACACTGGTTGAGACCCTGAACGATATTGTCTTCATTTTAGACCTGGAAGGCAGGTTCACATATCTCAGCCCGATCTTCGAAGATATTACCGGTTACCCGGTCAGGGATTTCATAGGACATTTGTTCACCGAAGCTATTGTTCCGGAATACGTTGAACAAACAGTCAGCCGTTTCAACCAGGGGGTTTCAGGCGAAGAGATCCCGCTTTATGAGATAGAACTAATACACAAGGATAAAAAAAGCGTCCCAATAGAATTAAATGTGACTTCGCTACTTAATGTGGACGAGGAGATTGTCGGCAGGACGGGCACCGCCCGCGACATCACAAAACGCAAAGAACTCGAGCAGCAGTTGCAGCAGGCATTCGACAAACTGAAAGCGTCCTACGAGGAGCTGTCCATACCTGTGATCCAGGTGTGGGATGGTGTGCTCGTGC
>CBDUQO010000250.1:0-2717 GCA_965369365.1 uncultured Methanosarcinales archaeon | reverse complement strand
CCGCGCTGATGGTGATCGCGCTGCATCTCGTCAGAAAACCCGGCACTGCCATGCTACTATTCCTTGTTGACCAGCTCGTCTGCATGGTGATCTGGGGTTCAAACATCACAGTCTGGCTTGGATGGTACCTGCTCGAGGGCGCGGTCGTGGACGTGGAGGTTGCGATCTTCAAGGGGAACTATGCAGATACACGGATTGCAGCCATGATCTATGGTATGTCACGAGGTTTTATTGCTTACTGGCTATTCTATTTCCTTTTCGCGCCGACTGCATGGAAGATATGCTACGCGCCGTGGTACTCATGGTTTCAGGTCGGGCTTGCCGTCGTTGGCGGAATCATCGGCGGATCGATCGGATATGATGCGGCGCGGAAGATGCGAAGCGCGATGATGTGATGGGCGGGGCTATCTGTGGAATTGGGGTGTGGCTGCGAAAACGCGGGGGTGCATGGGCTCTTGACTTGTGTTGGGGGTTTGGTGACTGAATGCGATAGATGAGCTAAAACCAGCATAATAATCGGGTCTTTAAAGCATGGGCACAGATAAAACCATAAAAAGACGTGTAGGGACCCGAAAACATTAAAAAGTCTCTTGAGCCATAACCGAACACATATAGCGTTGGATCTAGATTTGTGATCGTAAGCATCATCGACATCCTCCACTTGAGAACCCGCAAACACTCTCAAAGATCAGTTCAACACTCCTGATTGCGATATGCGTTGCCGGACAAATCTAATTTTGAAGTGGATTTCGACAATGAATTAGCTCGCAGGTGAAATCGAAAATTTTACGTTTTGTTGATATATACCGCTTTTCATCACCATATCTTTCGATTTATCGGAAAGTTTAAGTACTATTGCATACATCTATACCATCAGATAGGTCGATAAATAGACCAGTCAGAACAAAGGAAGTGGCCAACATGAACAACCACACCCCACACAACCCTGCCAAACCACGACCAGACGAACCCCCTGCCGTAGACATTATAAATGTCAGAAAGAGCTACTACATTGGCAAGATGGAAGTGCCGATACTCCATGGTATCGATCTCGCCATCCAGCGCGGCGAGTTCATTGCGATCATGGGACCGTCAGGATCAGGCAAAAGCACTCTCATGAACCTTATCGGATGCCTCGACCTCCCGACCGGCGGAGCTATTCACGTATCAGGAAAAGACGTGAGCAAACTCTCCGAAGCAGAGTTAGCGCACCTCAGGGGATTTGAGATCGGATTTGTATTCCAGACTTTCAACCTTGTCTCAAGGATGAGTGTGTTTAAGAATGTCGAACTCCCGACGCTTGCGAACCAGAAACCAGATATCAACCCTGGAAAACGTGTGAAGAAACTCCTTGAACTGGTCGGACTCTCCGATCGTGCGCACCACAAGCCAACGGAGCTCTCAGGCGGACAGCGCCAGCGTGTTGCGATCGCAAGAGCGCTCATAAACGACCCATCAATCATTCTCGCTGACGAGCCAACCGGAAATCTCGACACAAAGACTGGAGATGAGATCATGAATATCTTCGAGGACCTGCACAGGGACGGACGCACCATCATCATGATCACGCACGATCCTGAGATCGCTGCGCATGCTGACCGGATTGTGCGCGTGAAGGACGGGCTGCTTGTGGATATGGGTGCAAACAATTGAGGTGAAAATCATGACCAAAAGCACCGCAAACCAGATACGACATCTCTTCGTTCTCGCAATCCTTGCATCCACGATCAGCATCCCCGCCTCCGCAGCAGGAGGTGCGCTCAAGGTAGACATCACGAGATACGAGCCGTAACCTGCAGATATCGGGAAATACGTGGACGTCTGGAATCGTTGTTACGACCGACCCCTACTGGAATATGGGTGTTCTTGGACTTGGTGATGCAATCGACCTCTCGTTCAACGTAATGGTCGGCGATGATGTGGATTGCGAGGCAGGGCACCTGCAACTTGCGCTAACAGGCAGTTCCCACACATACAATGCAAAATGGAATGTTCCGATCAAGGTCGAGACCGCAGGAATCAAGATCATTCCGTCCAAGCCACTGAAACTGACCGGAGATGCGGGCAAGATCGAGTTTGACGTCGCAAATACGCACTCAAGCACGTTTACGTCCGTGAGCATCGAACCGCGGGCATAAGGCATCACGTTTACGCCGGCTGAGTACTTTATCGGAACAATGGAGCCTGACGAACTCTTCACAATCGAGTTTGATTGCGAGGTTGATACGGTCCGGGTGAGGGTGGTGCGGATGATAAGGATGCAGCGGAGATACGTGCGTGCGATCTCTACCTCTATGTAGAGTACCAAAACGGCAACAACCGGCACGAGGCGGTACTCAACAACCGGGTAATCGAGATCAAGCCGGCGGTTCCGGCGGGTACTTCCGGCACCGTCGTGACCGGTGCAGCACTGCTTCTGGTAGTCGTTGTTGGCGCAGGCATCTACCACAGAAAGAGACGAAAGAACTAAAATCCAGTCAATCAGGAGCTGATTCACAATGATAAACCCGGTACAATCGGTGCGGATCGCAATCGGCAGCATCACAAGCGCCAAGACGCGATTTGCGCTGACCGCTCTTGGAATCATAATCGGCGTTGCAGCGTCGTTGCCAACGTCGCGCTTGGTGCAAGCTTCAACCAGTACTTCACAGACGAGCTCGGCTCGATCGGCACGAACTTCATCATCATCGAGGGCAGGGAGGATAACCTCTTCTTTG
>CBDUQO010000249.1:0-2734 GCA_965369365.1 uncultured Methanosarcinales archaeon | reverse complement strand
CAGCAAACTATTATTAATATCTCCCACAAAATAGCATAACCATGCCCGGGAAAACGCTGATGTGGGATCAAACGCTGTTCAGGCGGGGCGAAATCTTTGAATTCGATCACATTCCGGAGCATTTTGCACACCGGGATTCGCAACTCCGATCGCTCATGTTCGGGGTGCGCCCCGCGATGCAGGGGATGCGCCCGATCGATCTGATGTGCGTGGGTCCGCCCGGTACCGGAAAGACCACGGCGGTGAAGAAGGCGTTTGAGGAACTGGGCGAACATGCGCCGGGCGTGATCACTGTGCATGTCAACTGTCAGGCAAACCAGACCCGCTATACGATATTTTCAAGCATTTTGCACAAGCTGATTGGTCATGCGCCGCCCTCATCAGGAGTTTCGTTCAGGAAACTACTTGATGAAATTGCAAAATACCTTATCCAAAACGAGAAGATTCTAATCGTAGCACTCGATGATATAAATTATTTGTTCTACGAAAAAGAGGTGGACAATGTACTATACTCACTATTACGTGCGCATGA
Source organism: uncultured Methanosarcinales archaeon (assembly GCA_965369365.1). Lineage (GTDB taxonomy): Archaea > Halobacteriota > Methanosarcinia > Methanosarcinales > Methanogasteraceae > Methanogaster_D. Next base: position 2,202 of record CBDUQO010000249.1, on the reverse strand, counting down.
AACTCATCCCGGGACTAAGATCAGCGTGATCGCGATTCTAAGCGATGATCGCCTGAATTATGTCTTTGATCCGAAGGTCGGCTCGATCTTCCTGCCAGAAGAGATCCAGTTCCCGGTATACGCATGGGACGAGCTTAAGAACATCCTGCGCGATCGTGCAAGGCTTGGATTCTATGACAGCGTGATTTCGGATGACGTGATCGACGTTATCGCCGATTACACGTCAGATGCAGGAGATCTTAGAGTTGGAATTGATCTCCTAAAGCGATCCGGTCTTGGCGCCGAGCAAAGAGCAAGCATGACCATTTTAACAGAGGACGTGCATTTCGCGTATAGAAAATCACGGATGCTGCATCTTTCACGGATAATATCGTCGCTTAGCGATGGAGAGCGTGCAATTCTTGCAATTCTTGCAGAAAAAGGCGCATCAACAGCAGGCGATGTATACACTGCATTTCACGAATCGATGGGGCTTGGATACACAAGATTCCACACGATGTTAAACAAACTCGTGTCCCTGCGACTGATCGACACCGATTTCCCGACTGCTGGCATGCACGGCAGAAGCCGCACGATCAAGCTGCGGTATGGCGCGGATGACGTGTTAAGTGCTGTGCAGCCATCCTCTGCAACATAGCGCGGTTGCTGGCGCAGGGTAAAATGCGCCAGCGACGGCATTAGATTGCCCGGCATTCCGAATCAAATTTTACTTTCACCCCGCTCATGCTAAACGATTAATACACCACAGAAGACAGTTTGATCAATGACTACAAACGAAATGTCCATTGAAGATCTTCCGGGAATCGGTCCTGCAACGGCTGAGAAACTGAGTGATGCGGGATTCAATTCAATCGAGGCAATTGCGGTTGCATCACCGTCCGAACTTGCGAACACCGCCGAAATCGGAGAGTCAACAGCTGTTAAGATCATTGCTGCCGCCCGCAGATCCGCCGATATCGGAGGATTTGAGACCGGGGACGCCATCCTTGAGCGGCGGAAGGAGGTCGGCAGGATCAGTCTCGGATGCGCAGAGGTTGACCGGATGATGGGTGGGGGATTTGAAACCCAGGCGATCACCGAGGTGTATGGTGAGTTCGGGTGTGGAAAGACCCAGATAGCACATCAGATTGCAGCAAATGTCCAGTTGCCGGTTGATCGGGGCGGGCTGAATGGATCTGCGATCATCATCGATACCGAGAACACCTTTCGACCGGATCGGGTCACGCAGATGGTAAACGGTCTGTCGAAGCGATATGATGACTATTTTGATCCTGAGGAATTTCTCAAGAACATACATGTTGCCCGTGCATACAATTCGAATCATCAGATGCTCCTCGTTGAAACCGCATCCGAGCTTGCTGATTCGCTAAGAGACACTGAAAAGCCTGTGCGGTTGCTCATCGTGGATTCACTGACTGCTCATTTCCGGGCGGAATATGTCGGAAGAGGCACGCTCTCTGACCGGCAGCAGAAATTAAACAAGCATCTACATAACATCATGCGGTTTGGCGATCTGAACAATGCCGCAGTCTTCATAACCAATCAGGTGATGTCAAAGCCGGACGCATTCTTTGGCGACCCGACAAAGCCGATTGGCGGGCACATACTGGGGCACACCTCGACATTCCGGATATATTTGCGAAAATCAAAGGGTGATAAGCGTGTCGCAAAACTGGTCGACTCCCCCAACTTGCCTGATGGTGAGGCATTGTTCACGGTGACGTATGACGGGCTGTTTGGGGACGAATGATCGATGTGATTTTCCAACCCTTGCTACAGACCTTTGCCCGCTCTCAATGACACGCTCCCGGCAACCATGAGCTGAATCCGGGCTGCCGTTGGCGTGCCCCGGTTCCTTCGCTGATACGGGGGCACGCAAGTCACCGGCATCGAAAAAAGGTATCCACTTCAAAAAGTATGGTAAAACCCAATCTCCGGTCTTTCCGAAAGATATGCATAAAAACCTCGAGTCTGTGCTTATCAGCGTTAATCTGTGGCTAAAAGCCATTGTCAGCCACAGATTCACACTGATTTCACTGATTTGATGTAATACCAGCGTAAATTTATGAAATCGGAATCTATGATAATTATCATAAACCACCGATTTTTGGCTCTATGGTAATTCGAGTTACAAGCAGCTCGCAAGGTGAATTGTGCCCGTGGGCATTGGAGGCGTAGAGATCACGAATGACACGAATAAAC
>CBDUQO010000248.1:0-2734 GCA_965369365.1 uncultured Methanosarcinales archaeon | reverse complement strand
ATTTTAGGGGTAATCGGATAGCGGCGGCTGTTTTTTGGGTTTCCAAAGTTGAGGTGCATAGCGGTCAGTATGTTTTAGACACCGCCGATCACAGATACCTCCCCCGCGCCTCTATCTCGTGCACACGCGCAAGCACCTGATCAGCCTCTGTGAAGGTGCGCCGGTATCCAAGCGAGAACGCATCCTCCAGTCCCGGATCGCCGTGTGTGCTCACAAACGTCCGGAAGAGGACATGCACATCGACGCCCTGCGCTTCCACGCTCTTTTCGAAGTAGCCAAGCCCAAAATCAATGAAATATATCCGGTCATCGCCATCGTGCAAAATCAAATTTGAGGTCGTGAGATCGCCGTGGATGATCCCGCAGCCATGCAACCTGCCAACAAGCTCACCAACACGCTCGCTCATCCGCAGATCCATAACGTTCTTCAGCGGCTGACCCGCGATAAACTCCATCGTGATCGTGTAATCCATAATATCAACATCATGGATGATTGGCGTCGGAACTCCACATCTGCGCGCTTCTGACAGGAGTTTTGCCTCGATTCGGGTTCTTGTGGATCTAATCCGCGCGTCAAGGTCGGGGAGGCGGTAGTTCTTTGGTACCCGCCGCTTGATGATTAGATCATCGCTGCGCACGATCACGGCTTCTGCCCCGGCTGCTACCTGCTGATCCATGAATACCGATTCTCACAGGCATCAGTATTAACGATCGTTGTTCGCCGCGTGATTTTTTGTTCGGTGACGCGGGAATTAAACCAACCACATCTCCAAAATCTGGCTGCGAATCGCGTGAACTAACATTTTCCAGTATACTCAAGACATAAGACATATACACCAAATCAATAGTATGAAACGTGTGCTCTGGTGGCTGATCGCCGGCACAAAAGGTGGAGTGAACCGTGCCCGGATGATCAATGCATTGAATGACCGCCCGTACAATGCCAATCAGCTGTCAGCAGTGCTGGAACTGGACTACAAGACAATAAGGCATCATCTGAAGGTTCTTTCTGAGAATAACGTGGTCACATCCTCAGGAAGTGGCTACGGCGCGATGTATTTTCTCTCCCCGGCAATGGATGCGAATTACGCACTCTTCGAAGAGATTTGGGAGAAAATTGGGAATAAATTCAAGTGAGGAGGTGATAACATGCAACTATTTATGTACGATCTGGTCTTTATAATGAATGTCAAGACGGTGATGACCACAGCAAACGTGGTGCTGCTGGTAATATTACTGGCTATTTATGTCCGAAGTTACGCACAGATCAAATCGAAGTTCACGCTGGGTTTGATGATATTTGCGTTTCTTTTGCTCTTACATGCGGTCACATCGACTCCATGCATGCATGCTGCGGGCGGGCGTCGGATGTGCGTACTCGGACCGCTTGATGTGATACCGGACATACTCGAATTTATGGCGCTTTTGGTGCTGCTGTACCTCAGTTCGGAATGAATTTGGGTGTGATTCGGGTGAGATTTGGATATAATTTGGGAATAATTATATATATGCGCAACCACTGATTGAGTATTGCCCAAACGGGCTAAACTCAAACAAGGTGAAAACAAAATGAAGACAAGAACAATGACTGGAATCCTGATCGTTGCACTGGTCGCACTCTCCGCAGGAGTTGCTGCTGCTCAGTACGGTCAGGGTGGCGGCGCTGGCGGTGCCCAATACGTGGATGATGATAACAATGGTGTCTGTGACAACCTCGGCGACCACCCGGGATTCGTGGACAATGACGGCGATGGTGTCTGCGATAACGACTGTGGATGCGGGTGCGGCAACATGGAGTTTGTCGACGCAGATGGTGATGGTGTCTGTGACAACACCGGCATCAACGGCAGAGACTCTGACGGCGACGGCACCCCGAACGGAAAGGACGGCGATTATGAGCGGTCGCGAGACGGAAGCGGTCGCGGTAATGGCGGAGAGGGTAAGGGACGTAATCAATAAGTCTGTGCTGTGTGCGTGAAATGTCCACGCACTCTTTTTTATCAGATAACGCATAACAATATAAATAATAAATCATACAATGAGATAGATTAAATGAGAAACTTCGTAGCAATAGGAATTGTGGTATTGATAATTGCCACGGCAGGCTGCATCACCCCTGACGAAACCCTCATAGAAGAAACTGGCCGCGACATGGGCGACAGAAATGTGCAGCGTTCTGAGGGGGATAGGCAGAAGGGTATTGGACTACAAGATGATGATGGCGACGGAATTCCGAACAAGGACGACCCTGATTTTCAGAGGGGAGTTAACCGAAGCAATAACACAGTTAATATGACCCGGATCGATGAAAATAACAATGGAATCGATGGCAGAATGAAAGACGGAGTCAATAGTGGGATTACGACTACGATTACCTAAATAATCGGTGATGAGAGATGGGGCGCACTTTAATCGAATTAACGGATCTCTGGAAAATTTACCAGATGGGCGAAGTAGAATTTGCCGCACTGAAAGGAGTTAATCTGGAGATAGATAAGGGAGAATTTGTGGCAGTCATTGGTCCAAGCGGAAGTGGCAAAAGCACCATGATGAATCTGATCGGATGCCTGGACCTGCCAAGTAGAGGCGTAATTCGCCTGGATACTGATGATATCTCCAAACTTGGTGAATCAGATCTGGCACAGATCAGAGGAAAGAAGATCGGATTCATCTTCCAGCAATTTAACCTCATTCCAACATTGAGCGTTCTTGAGAACGTGATGTTGCCTCTGGAG
>CBDUQO010000247.1:0-2738 GCA_965369365.1 uncultured Methanosarcinales archaeon | reverse complement strand
CTGTATATATCAATGGTATATCAAGGTTACTTCAAACATGGATAACAGCGCCATACGGCACAGAGATTCCACAAAATTCATTTGAGATGAAGTGATTGGGGTTTTACAGTGTAATGCATGACTGCTGTGTTCAACCAGAGATCATGGCTGGGTAAACACCATGCCCCTTCACTCCCTCTTCCGCTTTTTCCCTTCTTCGCAGCAGTTGCTGCCACCCGCTCTGAGAACACATTCAGCAAGTTCATCAGCTTCTCGTACTGCGCAGTCTCGATATGCGAATACCGAATCGGCAATTTGTGCGCCTTTGCCCCTTCTTGATCTGGCTATAAAGCCTCTTTGACTGCGAAGTGAGCGCCTTATTGGTTATGCCCTCGATCAACATCACGCCACCGGCACCTAATTGAACCGGATGAGCGGCGAATACTATGTCCTGTTGACGCCTGCAAGATTGGCCGCCGCATACGCTGCGGGATCGATGTACACGATAACCCCCTGCCCGCGGCAAGGACCTGCTATCAAAGGCATGCGAGTTTGCCACACGCAGAATGAAACGATGATATAAAGTAGGAGATAAGATATGGTTGACACCGGTGATTCCAATGAAAGAATGGCGAGTAATCGATTTCGGAAAGGTTGACATCAGATACATGATGGCAGCAAACGAAGCAATCCTGAAGAATGACTGCGGCAACACCCTCTTCTTCTGGGCGCCCACCAAATCCATCATCCTCGGGTACTTCCAGAAAGCAAGTGTGGAACTGGACCTTGACGCATGCGAAGATTACATGATCGTGCGACGCACAAGCGGCGGCGGCATCGCGTTCTCGGATGATTGGGGACGCCAGATCAACTACGGTGTCGTTGGTACGATCGACGACAGACTCTTCCCGCTCGATGTCACAGACTCGTACCACCAGATATGCGGCGTACTGATCGATACCCTGCGCGAGTACGGCTTGAACGCCGATTTCAGACCCATAAACGATGTTATTGTCGATGGCAAGAAGATATCTGGCAATGCGCAGACCAGATGGGGCGGCAAACTCCTCCAGCACGGAACGCTGCTTCTGGACTTCGACATTAAGGAGATGCTTCGCATATCCAATATCCCTATTGAGAAGATAAGCGACAAGCAGATTGCTTCAATCGAGGAAGGAATGACGTGGGTGGATAAGGAACTCTCCGAAAAACTGGACATGGAAGAAGTCAAGGGCGTGGTGCGGCGTAAATTCGAGGAGCGCTTTTGTGTGAGACTCGTGGATTCAATGATTAGCGAGAGCGAGGACGCGATGGCACAGGAGCTTTTGCCGAAGTACGAGTCGGATGAGTGGAATTATCGGCTCTGAAACGTACCGTCTTTGCAGCTTAAGTTTTTCACTGCAAAGGCGCTAAATCAGTTCAGAAGAACCCATGCTACATCGATTTAATATCCTCCGCAAACCACGATCCAAGGGGAACGGGGGTCGCCGTGGACGAGTTCATGCCAACCCTGACGTTTCCGTCGTCCTCTGCTCTATCCCAAAGATGGTCCTTCGTGGAATACAGCTATTCTGGTACTCCGTATCCCCGAATTTCCATTTTTTATTGTACATACACTACAACATCCGGTCACTCTACGCACTATTTTCATTTACGAAAAAGTATATCGCCAGCCCCACCCGAAGGGCAGTTTTTACTCGATTTTTTGTGAAAAAATCGTTTTGTACCTTGTTTAGCAGTTATTATCAATATCCTGCGTAGCGTTCTCGTTCTTTCGCAATCAATCCTCCGTAATACACACAGGCATCCTCAGCAGTCATCAGATCACCCTCATCACAGTTGCCTCTGACCTCAACCATGCAGATGTTGTATGGATCGCTGTTTATAATATTCGGATCATCCCACAACCGGTCATTGACACTGACGACCGTGCACTCGAACGGAAGCGAGATCTGCGATACTGCCTTGATGGTCTCATAAGCGATCAGAAAAACATCCTTCGGGATCACATCGCCGACATCAGGGAGATCGATATGTACAATCTCCTTGGATAACGACTGACCAAGTTCGGTCAGCCCGATCATGATCATGTCGCCATGATGCTTTACCCATACATGATTCTTCAGGTATAATCGATCCTCGGGAAACTCAAAATCTTCAACTTTCATGTGTCTGCCCCATGTTTACTCTTTGTGCACATCCATCTGAACGCTGACTACATCGCCACATTGCGGCAGATGTTTGCTATATCCGGTGGGAACCAATTTTATTAAAGGCTTACCGAAGAAGAGGATGAATGATGCGCCCGCGACATCAAGCGGACGGTTCTCCCGATCAAAGACTCTCGGAGTCACACCGGACGAGTACACCAGATGCGAGTTGCCGATGGACCTGAAACAGTTAAACGGCAGTGCACCCCGGTTCTTTCCCACAAGCCCGAATCTGTGCAGTGCATGATTACGCGCAGGGATGAATCCATCAAGCAGGAAACCACCGACAGAATAACCATTGAAATGACCGTCCGTGCTGTAATCAGGGCAGTCGACGAGCGCATACCGCTTGTTTGAGAAGACCACTTCCCCTGTAAAATCGAAGATATCAGAATCCAGATCAGCGCCTCCTGGAAAAGCCCGTCTAACCACTCCGACCGGGATGTCAAGCGGCATGTTGCTCGTTGCCCTAATATAGTCATCCGGCATCCGCACCTCGACGTGCAGGTGGGAAAAGTTCCAGAAGTAGAAATACCCGCTCCTGATGAA
>CBDUQO010000246.1:0-2751 GCA_965369365.1 uncultured Methanosarcinales archaeon | reverse complement strand
AAAATCTCTTGCAAGTTTTTTTAAGTATGTGCCCCACATCGTCGCCTTTGGATGTGCCAAGCCGCCTCGTTCGCTGCTTGTAAAGCTGCCATTCCCTATGAGCATCAATTTTGCACCGTCGATTTGCGAGAGTGCTTTGATCGCGACATCCTGACCTTTTATTTGGTCCATCCGGGCTACAATCACGAGGAGCTTGTCATCATCTGTTATCCCAAACCGGTCGCAAAACTCGTCAAATTCCCGGTCTGATGGCTTGGTCCACTCGTACTGGTTGATATAGGGATATGCTTGATATGCTCTGCCATGGTATCCTGCTCGTATCAAACCCTCAAGATCGCGCCTGCAACTGACGATGACTCCGTCAAACGACTCGATGCACCTGACAATGAACCGCCTGACGTAGCTTGAGGTGTTGTCCAGATCAAACGGAATGTGCCACCTGAAGACCGTTGGCGCAGCAAGCCCGAGCATACCCCCGACAAGCAACTGCTGGAAGTCGTGGATATAGAATATATCAATCGGTGATATCTCAAACATCTTCTCCGCACAAAGCCAGTTGTACCTTGCATACGCAGAGAACTCGACCACGCCAACCGGTTTTTGGTCTATATTGTGAATTTCAGCCCATATTCGCTCCTTAAATCGGGAATACGGCGCGACATACTTCTGCTCAAGCATGATGTTGTGGATGAGGATATTATCAACAAGCACGCGCTCAGGTCCCATCATGTTAAGTGATATCCAGTGCACACTCTCCACCAGATTCTTCTCAAGCAACATCCTTTGCAGCGGGTAAACCATCTTCGGAACCCCGCCCGGGGTAAACTCATAATCTTCCCCTTCTTCAAGGCACGTAAACGGCACCGGATCCGGAAGCGGCCCATATTTATCGAGTAGCTCGCTGTACTGGAGTTTGAGCCTGATCAGCGGCGTCTGCGTAGCCAGACATACTTTTGGTCGGGTCATGCTTTTCTCGTGAAAGTATACATGCGCGATGTATACACGTCTTGTATCACATATAATACCTGCCCATGCGTGATTTACATACCTGACACTCACTGACAAAACGCAGCGAAGATCAATAAAGACCGGTAAAGATCGATAAAGACCGATAGAGTAATAAACGACTAAAACGATATAGCATATACGTTAGTACCGAGGGAGTCAACTCATGAAAATTGCAATAGTAGCGCCACCATGGATCAAGATCCCCCCAGCGCGTTATGGGGGTATAGAAGCGGTTATCGCTCTGCTCGCAGACGGACTCGCCGAAAGAGGGCATGACGTAACGCTGTTCACTGTCCTGGAGTCTGTGTCGGATGCCCATGTCCGCCACTTCTTTGAACACGAACAGTGCAGCCTCCTGGCAGGACAGACATCAATATTCCTGAATGCCGCGATCACGCACTCGCTTGGGTCTTATATCGAGATCGCAGATCAGGGCGACTTTGATATTATACATGACAACACCTGGAAAGAGGGTCTGGCAAGTGCGTTCTTTATGGACATTCCAGTTGTGCATACACTCCACAGTCCACTTGACGAGTCAAATAAGCAGTTTTACAAGCTGTTCGTTGGCAGGAAAGGTCTCCATTTCACAACGATCAGCGACTTCCAGCAGACCGTTCTGCCAGGTCTCAATTATGCCGGAACCGTCTATAACTCAATCGAAATAGATAGCTACCCGTATTCTGAGGAGAAAGAGGACTATCTATTGTACTTAAGCAGGTTCAACCACGAGAAAGCACCGCACATTGCATGTGAGGCTGCGAAACGTCTTGGAATGCGACTGATTCTGGCGGGCAAAGTATCAGAACCCGACGAACACGAATACTTTGATACGATGATAAAGCCGTATCTGAACGATAAGATCAAGTACGCAGGCGAAGTCAGCGATGAGGAAAAGAAGCGGCTGTTTGCGGGTGCAACTGCTTTTGTTTACCCGCTCCAGTGGGAAGAGCCATTTGGGATCGTTATGATTGAGGCAATGGCATGTGGCACACCCGTTGTGACCTATAAACGCGGCGCTGCACCTGAACTGGTCAAAAACGGAGTGAATGGCTATCTGGCAGATGATTTTGAGGATCTTCTCGATTGTATCGGGAAAGTGCAGGATATCAAGTCCAAACGGTGCCGGGATTACGTGGAGAAGCATTTCAGCGTGGGTGCGATGGTTGATGGCTATGAGCGAGTCTACAGGCAGATACTGAATGGATAGATGGTTACATGTTGGAAGATTATAAAGTTAGAATGTTGGGAAGTTGGAGGTAAATGATGGAATCAGACTATGAATGGCTGATCCGGGAACGCAGCTTTAATCCGAACCGGCAAGCCGAATGCGAATCTGTTTTTTCGCTTGGAAACGGTTATCTTGGCAGCCGCGGCGTCCTCGAAGAGATGCCCGCGGGCAGTAGTCAGGGAACATACGTCGCGGGTATTTTTGACAAATCAGAAGCGGAAACAGTCGAGATTGTGAATCTGCCTGGTCCGGTTGGTTTCCGGTTATATGCAGATGGTGAGCCGGTTGCGATAGATCAGATGGAGGTCACCGGGCACGAACGCGTTCTTGACATGCGATGCGGAACGCTTGTCCGCAGAACCAGCTATCGATCGAAGAAGCGCGGGCTCTATGAGTATCGTTCGCTTCGTGCATTCAGTGCGGCTGATGAGCATATCATGCTGATGCGAGTTCATTTCATTGCTCTGGGTGCAGACGTTGACATTCTCGTAGAAAGCAGCATTGATGGATCG
>CBDUQO010000245.1:0-2783 GCA_965369365.1 uncultured Methanosarcinales archaeon | reverse complement strand
GATCAGAGTTGCGCTCTGGGGAAATCATGTAGATACAGCACTTGATCTGGGAGACCGGATTCAGATAATCGATTGCCACGCAAAATCCGGATGGGGCGGCGGTGTTGAGCTGAGCGTCGGATGGAATAGTTCGATACGCGTGATTAATGATTGAAATATGTATAATTGCTCGCGTTTTAGTTGTTGATGGGCTTTATGTCCTACTTGAATGCCATAAGTTCTAACGGGGTTGTAATCTGACATATACGATAAAATCGCTGGTAGCTACATACTTGCTTTGCAGTTATGACCCCCACCTCGACTAATGACCCGGCATCAAATTGGATTTTGGTGATCGGTCGTTTGCATGGGTATGTTCCACAAACAACCGTGATACCGGCGCGGCGTCCGTTAGATATTTGTTGAATCAATCAAAGAGTATTTCTGTTTTCTGTCCGTACGCGGCAGATGAAAACAACCAGACAGAACGAAAACGATTCCAATGCCACATATTAACCGGATCATGTCAACCGAAACTGCGAAAAACCATCTGTCCAATCCCATTTTCCTGTGTGTATTGTCCAATACCGATACATGCCGGATTCCGGGCATCTCGGCGGCTGGTGCAACCACTGAACTCAATGATTACACGCCTGCTGCTGATGCCGAGATCGTGGCGTATGGCTACCCCCGCAGCGCACCAGAGATGCCAATGAAGGAAGGCGGTGCACCAACACCAGCGGTCATAACCCGCGCTGCGCTGCAACTGACCGGGATGCCGTACCTGTTCATCAATGCCGGACTGCGGTTCGTGCCTGAGGTCCCGGTGATAGACCTCGGTGCCAAGCCCGGGCGCGATATCAGGCAGGGCGTTGCAGTATCGCGCCCGGACGTGATTTACGCAAGCGCTTACCAGATCGGCGCACAGATCGGAAAGCTATCTGGCTCAATCATCATCGGGGAGAGCATTCCTGGCGGCACGACCACCGCTCTCGGCATGCTGACCGCGCTTGGATATAATTACGGAGTTAGTAGCAGTTTTTCGGAAAATCCGCTCGAAATCAAACGTGATGTCGTGCGACAGGGCATTACCGCATCTGGCATCACCGTAAACGATGCACGTGAGGACCCTATGCGAGCTATAGCATCAGTCGGAGACCCGATGATGCCCGCGGTTGCAGGCATAGTCGCAGGCATAAGTTCCAGCGCCGACGCAGATTCGGATACCTGCACCCATGATCAAGACATCATTCTTGCAGGCGGCACACAGATGGCTGCGGTCTATGCAATAATGAAACATCTGGGTCTGAACATGGATCGAATCACAATTGTGACCACAAAATACGTGTATCAAGACCGATCGGTCGATTTAGATGCGGCAACTCAGGATCTTGGCTGCCGCATCCATGTTGTGGATCCGGGGTTCGTGGATTCACGTCTTCCGGGCTTGCGCAAATACGATGCAGGCGAAGTCAAGGAGGGCGTTGGCGCAGGGGGCATGATGTATGCCGCAGGCATATTGGGCGTCGACCGGAAGACGATGCTTGGCAAGGTTGAGGCGGTGTATGAGGGGTTGCTCACGGGCACACCTACGAAATAGCGGAGAGCCGCAAATATCCTGTGTCAATCTCGCGAAATATCGTGGTTTTTTTCGATCAGCTAAACACATACCAAATACATATCGACACATACCAATTTCAGAACAGGTCGATGACCCGCTTTGACAGCACCACGCTCTTCTCAACAGATGTCATCATCGTGTCCGCCTGCACGATCCTGACACCGCCAGTCCCGTGGCTGGTGTTAATCCGGTCATCGTTGTCAATAACGAAAGTATCCAGAAAGTCACGATAGCACTCAATCACGCCGGCTGATGAAACATCGTATCCACACGCACGCATGAGTTTGCCGGCAGGTCCGCTGACCGGTGTGCTTCCGATGATCGGGCTTATTGCAACTACCTGTTTCTTACGCAGAATCTCGCGCATTCCCCGGAGCCTGATTATCGGACCGATGCTTGTGATCGGGTTGCTAGGACCAATGATTACGCGATCGTCGTTGTCGAATGCTGCGAGCACCGCATCAGACGGCGTAGCATCCTTTATTCCGCGAATCCTGATGCCAAGCACATCCGGTTCGCCCGCATTTGTGATCCAGTACTCCTGAAAGTGCATCTCCCCATCCGGCGTGGTGATGTGTGTTGCCACATTGCAGTCGGTCATTGGCAGGATGGTTGCACCGATTCCGAAGCGACGCGCCAGTTCAGAGATTGCTTCAGTCAATGTAGAGCCACCGCGGAGCAGTTCGGATCGCATGATATGGGTTGCACGGTCGATGTCCCCGATCCGCATGGTTTCGTTGCACCCGGCTTTCCGGAGTGCTTCGTTGGTGGAAAACGTATCATCGCGGATGCCCCACCACTTTTCGGCATCTATCGTGTCTGCAAAGAGATACAGGACCGTGTCGACGTCAGGGCAGACGAGATTTCCGGAGACGTGCGTGTCTTCTGCCGTGTTCACAATCACGGTCATGTCTTCGTCCGGGATGATTTTCCGCATCCCGGCAAGGAGTTTCGGTGTTCCGGTTCCGCCGGATAATATGATCATGTGATTCTGGTTATAATGCATTAGAGGGGCGGTTCTACCCACAAATACTTTGCCCATCAGACCGGCGGGGGCATGATGCCATCAGGAGAGCGGGCTGCCGAGTTTGCGATGGGGATTCTCATAATTAAGAATGCCCACAAACAGGCTCTCTGGTAATTCGAGTTACAAGCAGCTCGCAAGATGAATTGTGCCTGTGGG
>CBDUQO010000244.1:0-2789 GCA_965369365.1 uncultured Methanosarcinales archaeon | reverse complement strand
GAACCACTTCTATTGCGGGCGGAGCTGTTGCTGCAATGCATGACGCGCTGACAAGCATCAGCAAGAGAGCCAGCAATGTGCTCACTGTTCTGTGTGTTTTGGTTTTCACTGTGTTATCCTCCATTTATTGTTATCATCTGTCGATGTATCGACAAATCTATTCTATCATGTGCAAGTCTTCGTACTTAAATGTTTCTGTTTATCGAAATGAGTTATGATGGAATAGGATATCTTGTGCTTTAATAACCCAACCCGGGTGGGTTCATGATGGTTCGTCTATTATACCGCACGTTTTACCAGAAAATACGCTCACAGTGGGATATTGAAAAAACGATCACTTGCAGTCCCCACGTCCAAGAACAGTACGTGAGAGTCCCATTTCATACACGCTTACACATCTTGCAACCCTTCAAGTATCGGGCATCGACGAATCACGGCTCTCTAATATCTCGAGTGACAGTCATGCCGCAGATTAAGAAAGTGTAAGCGGTGTGTTGAGCCTTACCAGGTAACCGCCTTATACTTAGTCGGCGGCGAATAAAAGCTTTTAGCCATAGATGAATACTGATTCCACAGATTTTACCTAACAATTCACTTGAACAGATTCATAGAATCTCAGGTAGCACCAGATGGTATGACAACTCCGGTCAGGCAGGGTCTGCCTGGGTGACCTCAATGATTCCACCAGTTGGTTACACCCAACCAAACCACCACATCATTAAGTATATCTCACATCCACACCGACTCTATGACCATGACCATGACTATGATACTGACATTTTCATACGGAGGAATATAATGGACGACATCGGAATTGTTGCTGTCGGCGGATACAATGAGATGGGCAGGAATATGACTGCGGTGCATATCGGAGGGGATATTGTTATTTTTGACATGGGTCTTCGCCTCGACCGAATGCAGATCCACGAAGATGTGGAGATCGAACGGATGCACTCGCTCGACTTGATCCGGATGGGTGCGATACCTGACGACACTGTGATGAAAGAGGTGCCCGGCACGGTTCGTGCGATCGTCTGCACACACGGACATCTCGACCATATCGGCGCAATCTCAAAACTGGCACATAGGTACCGTGCACCCATCATCGGAACGCCCTACACGATAGGCTTGATTCGACAACTGATTAAGTCTGAACGCAAGTTCAACGCAGAGAATAAACTGATTGAGATGAATGCCGGCGATACGCGAGAGATTTCGTCAAAGATATCGATGGAATTCGTCGGAGTGCAGCACAGCACTGTAGACTGCGTGTTTGTTGCTCTACACACGCCAAAAGGCATTGTTATATATGCCAATGATTTCAAGATGGATCGGACACCGACACTGGGCGTGCCGCCGAATATACAGCGACTCAAACAACTTGGCAAAGAGGGGGTTGCCCTGCTGATTACAGAGAGCACCAATGCGGCGATTTCAGGGAAGACGCCATCAGAGCGTATCGCAAAAGACTTGCTCCACGATGTGTTGATAGGCACCGAGGAGACTGAATCCGGAGTTGTTGTAACCACTTTCTCATCGCATATCGCAAGAATTGATTCGATTATCAAGGTTGCAGGGAAAATGGGGCGGATTCCGGTGCTTATGGGGCGGTCAATGGATAAGTATGTAAAACTGGCAAAAAGAATGGGGTATGTTGAGCTTCCTGAAAATCTGGAAATATACGGCACGAAAAGGACTATAGACAAAGCGCTTGCACGAATCGCATCCGCGGGAAAGGAGAAGTATCTTCCGATCGTTACCGGGCACCAGGGTGAACCGGGAGCAGTGCTTGAGCGGATATCGATGGATGGTACCGAATACAAGATTGAAAAAGGAGATAAGGTTGTATTTTCCGCAAACCCTATACCAACACCCGGGACGATTGCGAACCGGCACGCTCTTGAGACAAAATTGAAGATGCGTGGAAGCCGCATCTATGATGGCATTCATGTGTCAGGACACGCATGTAAGGAAGATCACTGGGAATTATTGCGCATGTTACGTCCCGACTACGTGATTCCCGCGCACGGCAACATCGTTATGCACGGTTCGTACATCGAGATGGCAGAGGATGCCGGATATGTGCTTGGAGACACGATTCATCTGCTTAGAAACGGGGAAGAATTGATTCTTGGTTGATATGAGTGGCGTGATGAGATTAGCATGACAAGATCACTTGAAAGCGAACTTGCAAAACGCAGCGACCAGGTTTATGGGTATATCCGGTCTGATCGATATCAGAAGCGCTTCTTTCCGGAGGATGTCCATGATTCGGTCTACCTGTACCTGAGCGGGCGACAGGGAAAGGCGCTGCGCCCCGCGGTGCTGATGTTCTCGTGCGGTGCGGTCGGCGGTGACGAAGCGATTGCGATCCCCGCCGCCGCAGCAATCGAGATATTCCACACCTGGACGCTGGTGCATGATGACATCATTGATCAGGATGAGCGGCGGCGTGGTGGATATTCGGTGCATGAGGAGTTTCGCATGAGGGCGGTTGATCGCGGCTACATGGACCGGGATGCCGTGCGTTACGGCACAGCGATTGCGATACTGGCAGGAGACGTCCAGCAGGGGTGGGCAGTCTCAATGGTTGCGGAGCTGGCAGAGCGCGGGGTTGATCCCGTTGTCGTGCTGCACCTGATCAAGTTGATGGAGACTGATGTCACACTGACACTGCTTGCGGGACAGGCTCTTGATGTGCAATATACAAAAACTCCAATCGAATCGCTCAATGAAGACCTGATCATCGAGATGATGCGGAGAAAAACCGGTGCATAGTACGAGTTTGC
>CBDUQO010000243.1:0-2829 GCA_965369365.1 uncultured Methanosarcinales archaeon | reverse complement strand
GGTCTGCTGATAGCGGTTGTTGGTTAGATTTAGTCTTCGGTATTTTGGGATTTTAAGAGTAATCGGATAGCGGCGGCTGTTTTTTGGGTTTCCAAAGTTGAGATGAAAAGCCCCGCCATCAGAACCAGAGAAAACCCGCCCACACGTCAATTTCCTGTGGTTACAGTATATCCACCTGCAATCACCGTATTGATCCATGAACGAATCGGACGGATTTATCGGCATCGGAACCTTCCCGATGATCACCAGACTGACCAGGCGAGCCTCCGGTTGTACGATGAAAAGGGACTGCTAACTCCTGCAAGAAGGGAGATAGCAGGCTACAGTATGCAATGTTGCACAGAGACCAGGGGGCTACGCCAGTCCAAGTTCCTTCAGTTTCGCTGATTCGGGCTTACCATGCACCCATCCGCGAAGTTCGTAATACTCGGGAAGCATCTCATCCAGATGCGATACGTGACCTTTTGAAGGTCCATCCGGCATCGGCTCGCTCATTAATCTCTTCGGCAGCGTATCATCCTTCTCATCGAAGCCATACTGGTTGATCATCAGCCGCTCAAGGTTGGTTGCCCGCTCACCTATCATCAGCAGTTCCTGATCATCCATGTCCCATCCGGTGATGCACGAAAGCATGCCAGTGTAGTCAGGTAATCCGAGCGCAAACGTGTTGAAGAGACATACCACGGATGAATTAACAACCGATGTAAAATCCTGGAATGTCTTGACCCACTGCGCTTTTCCTTCTGTTGTGTACGGGTCTATCTTCTCAGGAAGCCCGATGATCTCCGGCGATATCGTGTAACCACTCACATGACAGCCGCCGCGGTTGGCGGTCGCATAGTTGAGTCCGATTCCCTGTATAGCACGCGGGTCATAAGCAGGAAGTTCGAGACCTTTCACACTCATCGAAAGTTCGGGCATGCCGTATTTCTCTGCCAGTTTCAGAGAGCCGAGAGCCAGATCATCACCTATCCCTGCACGGTATGCGGTCATCCATACCGCTTCCACCATTGCACCGGCGTTCCCGAACCGCAGATTGAGACCGTGCAGTTTCGATTCCGGTATCTGTTCCCTCTCGATTAGTTCCATGGCACATGCGATGGTTGTGCCTGTTGAAATGGTATCGAGCCCGAGTTCGTTGCAGAGATGGTTCGCCTTCGTGATCGCATCGAGTTCTGTTATTCCACAGTCCGATCCGAATGCAAATATCGTCTCGTATTCGGGTCCTTCCCCTCCGGTCCCGCTGAATGCACCATCCGGAACTGCGGTAGACCTTCCACAGCCGATCGGACAGCCCCAACAGGCTTTCTTTCCGGTCAGGTATTTCTCAGCGAGCACCTCGCCGCCCTGTTTACCGGCATCAGGAAAATATCCGGTCTGGAAGTTCCGCACAGGATACGCGCCATGTCCATTGATGGCATTGACGAGCACAGCAGTCCCATAAGCCGGAACCCCGCCGTCGGTGCCGACAACAGGGTTCTCCCGTATCTTATGCATCGCTGCTTTCACATGTTCCTTCATCTCACCGGGTCTTGCAATCGCGATCTTCTCAGTACCATATACCGCGATTGCCTTCAGTTTCTTGCTGCCCATGACAGCACCCATACCGGTTCTTCCCGCTGCCCGGTAGTTCTCATTGATGATGCACGAGATCGGGACCATCTTCTCGCCAGCAGGTCCGATACATGCGACCGATGCCTTCTGTCCGATCTCTGCTGTGATCTCGTCAGTCGTTGAGAATGTGGTCTTGCCCCAGAGTCCGGTCGCATCCACAAGCTCAGCCGCACCGTCAACGATTTTGAGGTACACCGGCGTATCCGATGCGCCACTGATGACAACCGCGTCATATCCGGCAGCCTTGAGGAAAGGACCCCATCTGCCCCCTGAGTTCGAGCTTCCGATTGCACCTGTGAGCGGGGACTTCATCGCCATCACGTGGTATCTGCCACCACTCGGAAAACTGGTGCCTGTTGCGGGTCCTGTTGCAAAGACGATGATGTTGTCCGGTCCAAGCGGATCGACATCAGGCTTGAAATCGTCATACAGGATCTTCAACGCGAGTCCTTTGCCTCCAAGGAACTTGCGTGCAGTTTTTTCGTCGATAGATCGGTCAGCAAGTTTGCTGGTGTTCATATCTACCTCCAGAATCTTTCCTACATATCCATTCATATCCATACCTCCCGGCAGGTTTTTGCAACTCCTAGATGAGGTGCTATATGCGAAATGCACGGAGGGGGTGATAAGATTATCGCTATTTCGTGAAAAGCCGTGATTACCAGTCTTATTTGTGGGATTTGTGTCTACGTGATCGAGCAAAGGCGATAGCAACGCCCGGAGACTGTTTCGGCGCAGCCATCTCTTGATGCTGATTTATTACAAATGTTGCAAGTCCGGTATCTTATTTCATGGTCTTTTGGTATCTTCGTCATCCGTTTGATTGCTTCCATTGCCGCATCACGTCCTCGTTAGCCATGTATATGATTTGCGGCAGACGTTTCGAGAGATCCGGAATGAAGATGGTTATATATGGAGGGGGTCAATACTTATAGAACCGGAGTCGCAGGAGGTAAGAATCGAATGAACCAGACAGAACTCTTCGATATCAGGATGAGTGATGTGTCGGAAACATCGCTTCTGACACTGTACTGCCATGCCCTTGAAAGCCAATCCAAGGATCCGATCATAAGCGATCCGAAAGCGGTAGAGATCATGCGAGCAGTGAATCAGGAACTCTCAAAATCAAAGAACAGACTGCATAAGAGGATGGTCAAGGGCGGCTTTGGGACAATATTACTCAACCGAAGGTTCCATCACTTCGCGATCCCTCTC
>CBDUQO010000242.1:0-2862 GCA_965369365.1 uncultured Methanosarcinales archaeon | reverse complement strand
TTGTGACCCAGAGCGGAACATTTGGGCTTGCGCTTGTGGACTGGGCGGCAAGCCAACAGATGGGGCTTCACCTAGTTGTCGGAGTTGGAAACAAGGCAGACGTCGATGATTCTGACATTCTTGCGTATCTGAGTGCGGATCGGCACACAAAAACGATCATGATGTATATCGAGGGAATAAAACGGGGGAGGCGATTCATCGATGTCGCAAGCAGAATCAGAAAGCCGATAATCGTGCTCAAGACCGGGAGATCTCGGGCAGGAAGTAAAGCGACAATGTCGCACACAGGCTCTCTTGCCGGAACCGACCGGATCTATGACGGGGCATTCAAGCAGGCAGGGGTCATCCGTGCGAGGGTTATCGAGGAGCTCTTTGATTCTGCGCTTGCGCTCTCGATCTCCCCGCCCGCTGATGATGGCATCGGGATCATCTCAAACGGTGGCGGTGCTGCAATTCTCGCGGCAGATATATGTGAAGACCTCGGGCTCCACCTCCCGGACCTGTCAGATGATACGGAACGGAAGCTGGAAGGTGTACTCTCGGCGATTGCAACGCCTGCAAATCCTCTGGATACGGCAGGGGACGGCAGCTACAAGATGTTTAAGGATGTTACTGATATCATGCTCTCTGATCCAAGCATAAACGCTCTTTTGGTGATATATGTCCATGCGGATATGGTGGATCCGTGCCTGCCGGCAGAGGCAGTGATCGATGCGAGAGTGGGCTGCGATAAACCGGTGATAACATCCTGGATCGGTGGAACTATTATTGGAACGGCGGTAAAACTACTGGAAGAGAACAGAATACCAAACTATCCGCTGCCAGAGCGTGCGGTAGTCGCACTTAATAATCTGGTGCGTTACAAAAGGATTTTGCAGAAGCGATGAAGCTATTAACCGAACACGAATCGAAAAAACTTCTGGCAGAGTACGGGATACCAGTAACAAGAGAAGCTGTGGCAAGGAGCAGGGAGGATGCGCTTTTGCTTGCATGTGAGATCGGGTTTCCTGTTGCAATGAAGATCTCATCTCCGGATATTGCGCATAAGTACGCTGCCGGGTGCGTTCTTCTTGATGTGGGGGCGCAGGATGTGGGCGCTGCATTTGAGACGGTCGTTGCGAATGCGAAGAAACGCGCTCCAGCCGCACGAATCGATGGAGTCCTCGTCCAGGAGATGGTGTCGCGTGGAACCGAGATCATAATTGGGATAAAATGCGATTCGCAGTTTGGTCATGCCGTGATGTTCGGGCTTGGTGGGGTCTTTGTCGAGGTGCTTGACGATGTCTCGTTCAGGATAGTTCCGCTTACAGAGCAGGATGCAATCGAGATGACCAAGGAGATCCGGGGGCACTCGGCTTTGGCTGGATGCGACGTGGGCGCGATAGTTGATACCATACTGAAGGTGTCTGAGATGGCTGCGAAAGAGAACATAATTGAACTCGACATAAACCCGCTCATAACGTGCGGAAAAGGGGTGGTGGCTGTTGACGCCCATACGGTAATCGGGGATCCTCATTCTAATAACCTCGCGCCCCCGCACAACACGCTGCGATTGCGAGATCAGGTCATGCCGTGAAATTGTCCAGTCGTTTCCCGAATCGTGATATTCCCCCGATCCCCGAGTTTGTGTTTCAGCCTCAAGCGCCCGGGATAGATAATGATACTCAAAGAGCGGGGTGTAAGTGATTCGTGCATCATATCACGCATGCACCATGCATGCATCAGATGGGCGCTCAATCAGCGAATCAGATCGCTCAGACTGAGACCGACAACGCCTATTGCGATCAGGAGTAGTGAACCGATCTTCAGGGCATTTGCGGGTTCTTTGAAGTACAGGATGCCTATGATACTCACGATCACAATTCCGGATCCAACCCATATAGCGTAGGCGAAACTGAGGTCAAAGGTCTTTAAGGCAAAGATAAAGATAGTAAATGCGATTCCCCAGAAGACGAAGGTTAAGACCGAGGGAACAAGGTTCGAGAAGCCATCAGACAGCTTCATGCAGGTGGTGCCGCAGACCTCCAGAATAATTCCTAATGCGAGAAGTAACCATTGCATCATCGATTATAGCCTCCAATTCGTTGTTTTTATCAGAGCCCGCCCATGCCACACCATCCGAAGTCGAGGTAAAGGGCGGCAGGATTGGAGTTCTAACCTACCATTTGGACGAACCAGTGCTTTACTCTTCCCCGGGCAAATCCCGCGTCTGCCGGAAATACTGGTGGACACGGGCACAAGGAAGAGGAACCGAAACGCAACGCAACCGTTTGCGACGCCGGTATTTTGGCGCATAGATTATTGATCGCACCGTTATCTCCACGTTACATCAACCTGATCCGCTCGGAAGTCCGGTATCACCATCGATTCCTCGATCGGAAGCGACTCGCCGCTTGCGAGCATTAGAAGACCGGTGTATGCGATCATCGTGCCGTTATCCCCCATGAATCTCTTCTCCGGGACATGGAATTTTGCACCCCGGTCCTCGCACATGATCTCAAGCATCTCGCGAAGACGAGTGTTTGCACCAACACCGCCAGCAAGCAGCACATCATTCTTCTCGGTGTGCGCAACCGCACGCTCGGTGACCTCGACAAGCATGGCAAACGCAGTCTCCTGAAGCGAGAAGCAGACGTCAGCAAGCGAATGTTTCGTAAGCGCCTCCTTTGCCGCGGTCATGAGCCCTGAAAACGAGAAATCCATCCCCTTCACCACATACGGAAGCGGGATGTACTCCGTTGCAGCCAGCGCCTCGCTCTCGATCTTGGGTCCGCCGGGATGCGAGAACCCCGCGTGTCTTGCGAACTTGTCAAGCGCATTTCCGATGCCGATGTCAAGCGTCTCCCCAAATATCCGGTATCT
>CBDUQO010000241.1:0-3024 GCA_965369365.1 uncultured Methanosarcinales archaeon | reverse complement strand
GAGGAGTTTATCGAGAATTTGGTCTATTTATAGGAAGTTTTATCACGAATTTAACGAATGGGCGAATGTCACGAATCTAAATAGGGTATTTGCAACGCTTGAGCCACCACAGAACAAATGGCTTCCGGCGATCCCGGGTTATTTCGTTACGACCCCTTACTCGGGTATTGTGTGGATATCCACAGATAAAACCACAAGATTACACGAGATTACACAAGATCACACGAGATTAACACAGAAATCTTGTGGAAATCAGGGTAATCTCGTGGTTCATACCCCCAAGTATGGAGCAGGCTCAAAAAATCGAGGTTTCGGCTTAATAGATACCGCAAATGGATTGGAATCCTAAAAATACCTGAAAAAACGAAACGTTTCAGCGTATCAGATGCCGGTATGCGCCATCAATCAGGTCAGCAACATCGATACCGAATTTTCTTGCGATCAGCAGCGCTACGGCATCAGGCTCAACGATGCGCAAGCACTCCTGCTCTTCATTGATCATACGTATGATCTCAGGCTTGCTCTTGATCGTGGAGAGCCGTTCGACCACCTGATCAAAGATTGTTAGGGTCTTCTCTT
This sequence comes from uncultured Methanosarcinales archaeon, assembly GCA_965369365.1. GTDB lineage: Archaea > Halobacteriota > Methanosarcinia > Methanosarcinales > Methanogasteraceae > Methanogaster_D. The sequence goes on along the minus strand of CBDUQO010000241.1, from coordinate 2,445 downwards.
CGAGTATGCTCTGGTCGGGTCGGAAATCGATCGGAACTTCTACGGATCCCAGATCAAAGAGCGGTTCCACCAGATCCTCAGTTATCTTCACGAGTTCGTTCTTCTCCGCACTCTTCAGTACCGATTCTGCCTGATCAGGTGAAAACCATTTCAGGTCAAGCGAGAGTGCAAATACGAACTCGCTAATCGGTATCACCCCGCCTTTCCTTCTGAAGACATAAGTAACGACCTGTTTAAGCGTCATATCGCTCCCCGTCGCAGTTCCTCTACGATCGTGTCTGCCACGCGTCCGCACTCGGTCCTCCCGTGACCTGCATCGAGGTGCACCTTGAGCGTGATCAGATCGCCGTCCAGTTGCACCCGCGCCAGGTAGTCGTCACCTGCAAACGCAATCCGACTGTATTTCCCATCAAGATAGCTGTATTTCAACGATATCTTGAAATCAAGCATACCATCACTCTCGATTCCCTCAAGAATCTCATCTACTGTGTCCAGGGTCAGGCGCACGAAATCGAGGTTGTTCTCGACGACGTAGACCTCGATGTCGCGCTTTGCCTGGATGGTGTGCCCTCTCTGGTCGGGCGATTCGGTCGAGAACATCCCGTATTTACCATCCATTCCTGCCATCGCCCGCACCAGATACGGGAGGTCCTCATAATACCGGTATTTCTGCTCGAAATGTATCCCGCGCTGTGGAAAGCGATAATATACGCGTTTTCTCATGTCCATGGTTATGTTTGCACTTGTACCCGCGTTTACATTCGTTATCTCAACCACAATCGTAATTGGATCGCAACCAGACCACAGTTGGATCGCAATTGGGTCATAATCGGATCAGTCCGGCATCAAAGACCCCGTCAACCGCCCGGATCGCGCTAAGTAGAGTGTCAGAGACCTCTGAGTCGACATTCAGGATCATGATCGAGGCGTTGTCTGCCCCGGCTTCGCTGACTTGCATCCCTGATATGTTGATCTGTTCCCTGCCAAGAATCATGCAGCACGGACCAATGATATTTGGCTGGTTCCGGTGCCGTGAGACGATCAGGTATTTCGATGGCACAATATCGACACGACACCCATCAACTTCAAGAATCCTTATGTGGTCTCCGATGAGTGTGCCGGTCACTGATCTCGTCCCACCGCTTCCGGCAAGACTGATCGTTATCGATGGCGTCTCCTCGGCTTCGGCAGATTTGCTCTCCTTTATCTTGATCTTTCGCCCCTTTGCAATCTCAGGCGCGTTCACATAGTTGACAGTTGGACCCATCGACGGCGCAAGCACGCCTTTTAGTGCGGCAAGCGTGATCATTCGCACATCGTCAAATATCTCGCCCGCGTATCCGATCTCGATTGCATCAAAGCTGCCAGCCAGTTGGGTGCATATTCCCCCGAGCGTCTCGGCGATACCGATGTACGGCGACATCACCGACATGACATCGGGTCTGATGGACGGCAGGTTGATCGCACTCTTGACAGACTCACCGCGAAGGGCGGCAAGGATCTGCTTTGCGACATCGACTGCCACTGCGACCTGAGCCTCAGCGGTGGACGCTCCGAGGTGTGGGGTGACGATCACATTATCCAGCTCAAGTAGCGGACTTCCTGTTGGTGGTTCGTTCACAAAGACGTCAAGCGCTGCGCCAGCGACTTTTCCATCGCTGACAGCACGTGCAAGTGCGTCTTCGTTGATGATCCCGCCCCGTGCGCAGTTAACGATCCTGACACCCGGCTTCATGATCCCGAACTTGGCATCATCGATCAGGTCCCTTGTCTCGCTGGTAAGTGGCGTATGCACCGTGATATAGTCAGCCTGCTTTAACACCGTGTCAAGGTCGGTCAGTTCGATTCCGAGTTCTTTTGCACGCTGCGCTGGTATAAACGGATCATAAGCGATGATCTTCATCTCCATCCCATGCACCCGTTTTGCAACCTCGATGCCAACCCTGCCAAGCCCGACAACGCCGAGAACCTTCTCCCGGATCTCGCTGCCCATGAATTGCTTGCGGTTCCACTCGTTTGCTTTCATCGATGCGTTTGCCTGCGGGATATTCCGCGTCATCGCAAACATCATCGCAATCGTGTGTTCCGCCGCCGAAATCGTGTTTCCTTCCGGCGTGTTTGCAACGATGATGCCTTTTCGTGTTGCTGCGGCTATATCGATGTTATCCACACCGACTCCAGCCCTGCCGATGATCTTAAGGCGGTCTGCTGCCTCGATGATCTCCTCTGTCACTTTTGTTCCGCTTCTGATTGCAAGAGCGTCGTACTCGGCTATGATGCCCGCGAGTTCCTGCGGCGCAAGACCTGTGCGTACGTCAACCTCATGCTCGGACCTGAGAATCTGCAAACCATCTTCCGCAAGCGGATCACTTACAAGAATTTTCAATGTGGTACCTCCATCCTTTGGTTTATGATGTATCTATGATCACATAGCTTAAACGTGTT
>CBDUQO010000240.1:0-3029 GCA_965369365.1 uncultured Methanosarcinales archaeon | reverse complement strand
CCGCCAGCACAATTCATCTACGAGATGCTTGTAACTCGAATTACCAGAGAGCCAATTTATCCCGGCGCTCCTGTGTAATCGGTGTTAACTTGTGTCCAATAAGACTTTTAGACACTGATTTGGTCTTTTTACTGTATTGGTATTCAGTCTCTGATCTGCAACAACTTATCTCTCGAGCGTACACTTTTTTCAACCGACCGGAAGAAAATAAAAGTCGCCCACATGAGTTATGGAAAGTCTTAATAAAATCGGCACCGATTCAAACTCGGTGAATCATAATGAAGAAGGAACTGATGGATATACTTGCCTGCCCGATGTGCAAAGGGGATCTGGAGCTAAATGTGACTGACGTGAGCGACTCGGTCGACGAGATCACCACAGGCACGCTGTACTGCAAGAAATGTGATGAGCACTACCCAATCGAGGACGGTATTCCAAACATGCTCCCGCCAAATCTTCGGGACTAACACTTGATATTGTGGTGCGTGGTGTATGAAAATGGCAAAACAGGAACTTTCGCAGCAAATTGTTTTGAGCAGATTCCGGTTTAACTCCATCGAGTTTGAGAACCCACATGCCGAGCTGCAGGTAGGTAGTGGTCAGGACAGTGTGTTCCGGATTGGTGTTGTCAACCACGGGGAGCCTGCAAGGATCTATCTGGCGGCAAGTCCTGAAATACGGGACAGTATCAAGTTTCTACATAACGATTTTGTTGTAGGTGCTGAAGCGATCGTGGAGATCGTCGCGCACATCCGGATGCGGCAGCACGGCAGCATATCAGTAACCGTGGGATATGGCTCGAATACGGATAGTTTTGATATTGATCTAATCCCGGTGTCGGGTCACAATATTGAGGTCGATCCAAGTCTCGGGGTTCCGGGAAATCCTGAGAAGTATAGGCTTGCACTGCATATACCAGTAGTGCCGGCGTCGATGAAAGCCATTGGCGCGCTGATGTTAAGCCTCACAATCCTGACACTTGTCACAGATATTGTGCCGCCGTTCGTTGGTGCGATTTCGTCGGCGCTACTGCTTGCGATTATTGTACTATATTTCCTGGTACCTCATATCAGATGACCGGAAACGCGTTAATTTTATATGAGATGCCTGCCAATTATTACATGAGGTAGGGAATGGACGAGTGGCAAGTTAATCTAAATATGCCTGACATCGGTGGCATGTTCACGATGGGGGTAACCGGGATATGTTCTACATTGATAGGGATTGCAGAGATCACGTACATGATGATGATCATTACTACCGCATACGAGACAAACGGCAAGGACTGGCTTCTGGAATTGCTGTGTGCGGTAGCGTACACCGAGGAGATCACGTATGTTCTCGTGACATCGGTCCTCCTTCTAGCATCTGCGGGCGTTTTTCTTATAACAACAAGTGTTGCGCTAATAGAATTAAGTAGGATCCGGAAAGGACACAGTCCGCACATAAAGACCGTATTTGCGATGTTCCTGCTCGGTCTGGTTCTACTGTCACTCACCATGGTATCGACAATCATCATCAAGCAATACGGGGTCGAAATGTTTGGATTGATCCGGTAACCGGAGGGTTTTGATTATGGCATCGACTATAAAAATAAAAGATTACATCTGGAAGCTCAAGGGGCACAACGGGGGCGACGGTGGGGGCAATGGAAATGGTGGTAACGGAGGAGCCGCTACCGCGATAACGGGCGTAATAAAAGAAAAATTACCTGAAAACCTCGAAGAGGTAAAGAAAGAACTGAGTGACCTGACAAAGGTAAAGTCAAAGACTCGTAGGGTACTTTACCCGGTCACAGCGATCGTTGGGCAGGAACAGATGAAACGTGCACTGATCCTGAATGCGATCAACCCGTCAATCGGCGGCGTGCTGATTCGCGGTCAGAAAGGCACCGCAAAATCGACTGCTGTGCGGGGACTGACCGAGGTTCTTCCTGAGATTGAGGTCGTGCAAGGGTGTAAATTCAATTGCAACCCTGCAAATCCTGATAAATTCTGCTGGGAATGTAGCGATCGGCTCGAAAGTGGCAAGATCGCAACTGACCGGCGCATGATGCGAGTGATCGATCTGCCGGTCGGCGCAACCGAGGATCGTGTAGTCGGGAGTCTTGATATCGAAAAGGCGATCAAGAGCGGCTTACAGTCGTTTGAGCCGGGGATACTCGCAGAGGCGAACCGTGGCATCCTGTATGTCGATGAGATCAACCAGCTTGATGACTAAGTGGTGGATGCGCTGCTTGACGCTGCTGCCATGGGCATCAACACGGTCGAGCGTGAAGGCATCAGCATCAGCCACCCGGCGCAGTTCATCATCGTCGGCAGCATGAACCCGGAGGAAGGCGAACTTCGCCCGCAGTTGCTTGACCGGATCGCGCTGCAAGTTGAGGTAGAAGGCATTCCTGATATCGAGCAGCGTGTGGAGATCGTCACAAGACAGGATAAGTTCCTGAGAGATCCTGAGTCATTCAAACAAGCGTATGCCAGTGATCAGGAGCGCCTGCGGTCAAAGATCGTGCAGGCGCAGCGTCTGCTGCCAAATGTCAAGATGCCACACGAACTGTTGCGCACCATCGCAAAGATCTGCATCGAGTTTCGGGTGGATGGACACCGGGCAGACATCATGATTGACAGGACCGCACGGACGAATGCCGCTTATGAGGGGCGCGATCAGGTGCTCGTCGATGATATCATTGAGGTATCCGAACTGGTGCTCCCGCACAGGATGCGAAAGCGTCCGTTTGAGGATGAAGAGTTCAATCGGGACCGGCTGCGAGACGTGGTCCGGGAATAAGGGACTACTTACGCCCCTGTTTCTTATTTTTGGCAAGCCCTTAGTTATATTAGCCACAGATGCACACAGACAAACGTAGATACCCGGGTTAACAAATCCGCATTCATCCGCGTTTATCTGCGGTTCATTGTATTTTCAACTGACAGGAAACTCTGCAAAACCGATATTGGGCGACTGAATAGGTGGTTAATCCGATGTGGCTTGTGCAGGACTGCAACGCGAGATACCAGTGAGCCGAT
>CBDUQO010000239.1:0-3052 GCA_965369365.1 uncultured Methanosarcinales archaeon | reverse complement strand
TCGAGAATGATCAGTTCGGTGTACGTCACATCCTGCATGTTTATTGTGTCGTCCTCGTTTGCGTTTCCGAAGATTCCGAGTGTGTAGTCCGATGCCGCGGCTGGCAGCGCAAGCGCCAGCAGAAGCATTGTCACGGCTACTTTAGCCAATATTCTATTCATTCCCATTGTGTAGTTACCTCCTTACGGTTTTATTCTATAGGGTCAGACGCGTAATATATGTTACATCACGCGTACGAATTACAGGTATCTAATACAGTACTTAAAACTTTTGATCAATACAGTAACATAAACAAAAGACCATGCATAAGCCTTCGTGAAATTTCCAGCTCATGCATGTATCTCCGAATCGCTATACCGCGTCTCCGACTCTACCAATAGCAGCTTCCCGGGTCTTCTCCCGTATCCTCCTTGCAAGCTCAGACAACTTCTCCTTAGTGAGGGATTGCGGCACTATGCCGCTCCTATTCTCAAAAATGGTCGTTCCAAGATCCCTGAACCTATCCGCAATAGGAGAATCCGGTTTATACTCAATCACAGTCTTACCATATATCTCGCTCTCTGTTATCAGCGGATCATTCGGGATCGCCCCCACAACCTCTGACCCAACACCTCCTGCGAACTCCCGAACAAGTTCCGGATCATCGATTGCGCCTCGCACATTGTAGACGATGCCGCCAAGTGGGGATCCTTTCCGGCTTGCATGACGCTCGATGCCCTTGCAGATATTGTTCGCTGCATATACGGCGAGATAATCCGCAGAGGTGACAACGAAGACGTTATCTGCAAGTCCCTGCCGGAGCGGCATCCCGAAGCCGCCGCATACAACATCCCCGAGCACATCATAGATGATCAGATCAAGATCTCCATCATAGACTCCGAGCCTCTTTAAGAGATCGACCGCAACGATGATACCTCTGCCGGCACATCCGACCGCTGGCTCGGGTCCACCAGCCTCAACACAGAGAACCCCGTTATATCCTTTGTATACGATCTCGTCCACATCGATCTTCTTACCTCCGGCAATCTCTGTAAGCTCCATCTTCGCACCGCCTTTCTCTCTTAAGACGTCCAAAACCGTTGGGATATCGACGTCCCCTCTCAGGTTGCGGGTGCAGTCTGCTTTCGGGTCGCAGCCAACAATCATGACCTTGTGCCCGCTCTCTGCGTAAGCTGCTGCGAGGTTTGATGCAATCGTTGACTTCCCGATGCCGCCTTTGCCATAGAATGCGATCTGTCGTAGTTTCTTCATTCTTGTATCTCCTCAATATTCTGTGTTATGACTGCGTTTATGATCGTTTCACAGAGGTGCAGTGTCCCCCTGAAGCCGGCATAAGGTGAATCAGTGATTCTGACCTCGTCGATCACCGGATACGAGACTCTGATCAAGGGTGCCTTCAGTTCGGAGGATAAGTGCTTTTCAAAGGTTGAACCAAAGATCACACTCACCCCGGCTCTCCGGATGAGATTGTTCATCTCGAAGCGATCCGGTTCGATCAAGACGTCTCCAAAGTGACCATTCCCATCTTCGATTTTGTTCGATGTGAGATAGTTCTTCCCGGATATGGCAAGGAGACTGACATTGATGCCCAGTTCATCGCTCAAAAACTCTGCCAGATCAAACGCTCTGCCACTCTCTCCGATCACCGCAACCGGCATATCGTATAGCCCCTGCAAAAACATGCATACCCGCTCTACACCCGCCCTGACCAGTTCGACTTCTCGATCGATCAGTTCACTGTCAATCTCTCTTCCGAGACGATTTGCCACAAGTTTTACGAACTCGGTAGTCTTTTTTACACCGAACGGGTATGGAGTTATAACATACGGGATATTGAACCTCTCACGCATGGCTTTCGCGCATTCAAGCCCATCGCCACCCAGCACAACATTCAGCGACGCATCCGGCGCATTCGTTATCTCCCTCCAGCTTGCATCGGCAAGAACGGTGTTGACCGCGATCCCCTGATCCTTCAGTATCCTTCTGATCTCTGTTAAATCGCCAGCCGCATTGACATCATCGGTCTTGATGCCGATCAGGTTTACCGTGTTTGCGGATGGGCTCTCAACCGGGATCATGTAGTCTGTGAACTTTGTGAGCGCTTCCTCGTAGCCGAGCCATGCCGGTCCCTCGTAGCCTCCGGTCGCAAGTGTCATCAGGGCTGCCGGAATCTTATCTTCCATAGAGGACGCGACGCCCTCGATGTCGTCACCCATGATTGCAGGGGCGCTGCAGTTCAGTGCTGCGATCAGTCCGGGCTCGAAGTACTCCTGCGAGAGCTCTATTGCGGCAGAGAGCCTTCCCTCCGCACCATACACCGTATCGTGTGCCCTGAAGCCGCTGCTGATCACCCTCACATCGTTCTGGTTTGACCCGAGCGCTTTCAAGAGGAGCATTCCGCAGTGGCATCCTGGTCTTGCGTGGATGATCGTTATCGAATCGCTTACACCATGTATCGCCCTCATCGCACCAACGAGCTTGCAGTCCTGTGGCGGATCATAGATCAGACTCATCGATCAGAACCCCCTTCTGCCCTGCCAATATCCGCATCCACGTCCACTTCCACCGCCACCCCCGATCCTGCCCTCGCTCCCACCCCGTCACCGATCGTATCGGCTCTGAGCAGGCTGAATGCCCGGGAGAGCTTTGCCCAGTGTGGTGTCAGACCGTGCATCTGTGAATCGTGTTTTAGCATGCTCAAGAGAGGCGTTCTCCTCTGGGGGGTCTTGAGTGCACCCTTCAACATCTGGCAGAGTTCTATCGGGCACTCGAACCCGACCCTCTGGTGATGGATCATGAAACCGGTTGGATCGAACGTTCGCACCCCTTCTCTGTTGTAGAGATGTGCGCTCGTACTCGGAGCGATCACAAGATCGGTTCCACTCCTCTTGATCGCCTTTATCTCCTCTTCAATCGTTGGATTTACGAGTGTTTCCGGGTCGAAGCCACAGATCTCTGCAAGGTTCGTGTTCATATCCACAATCTCTTGTATCGCCCCCTCAGTCAGCCTGCCCTCCATGATCTGTGTCCTGCATATCAGGACGCTCACATC
>CBDUQO010000238.1:0-3059 GCA_965369365.1 uncultured Methanosarcinales archaeon | reverse complement strand
CTAATCGGGTTGAAACAGCAGCGCGGGTTCGGTATGCGTTCGAACATAAACAGATCAGTATCGAGGAACTTTGCATCCCGGAACGGATACTCCACATCGATTCAAAAGTTCTCGAAAAGGCGGAATCAGAAGAATCTGCCGGTGGTGGTTCTGAAAATGTGAAACGGGAAGACGTGGCGACCAGAAAACTCTCCAAAAAAGAACAGGGAGAACTTCTTCGTAAAACCGTTGATACGGTTGGTCTGGTAGGGCGCCCAGGTGAACAGATCCAAAAAGTAATCTCTGTGGGCATGCTTTCCGAAGGCTGGGATGCAAAGACCGTCACTCACATCATGGGGCTCCGTGCTTTTTCCAGCCAGTTGTTGTGTGAGCAGGTTGTTGGAAGGGGTCTGCGAAGAACATCGTACGAGGTTGATGGGGATACCGGGTTATTCGATGCTGAGTATGTGAATATATTTGGCGTGCCATTCACATTCTTGCCCCACGAATCGCATGATGGTCCTCCACCACCCCCACCACCTCCAAAGACAATGATAGAGCCGGAGACTCAAAAACAGCAGTATGAAATACAGTGGCCCAACATCATTCGCATCGATCACGTCTATCGCCCGCGATTGGAACTGGAGATGGATAGCGTAGAACCATTGGAACTGGACGCGTATGAAACTGCGACACTAGCAGATATGGCTCCAACCATCGAAGGGAAACCTGACGTTACGAAAATTTCTGAGATCGATCTCGAACCTCTGGGTAGGGTCAGGATGCAAAAGATCATCTTTGAAACGGCAAGAGCGGTCTTCGATCAGATGAAACCAACATGGAAAGGCAGCAAGGAAGTTTTGCTGGCTCAACTGGTTGAACTGGTGGGAGAATTCATCTCCTCTGAAAAAATTAAAATCAGTCCCCCCACATTCTCGAATGATGATGTAAAACGCCGCATCTTGATCACACTCAATCGAACCAAGGCGGTACAGCATATCTGGGAAGCGATCCGTTTCGAGAACACAGAATCCATCGTACCCGTCTTTGATATCGACAACCCAATTCGTTCAACTGGTGATATGAGAACATGGTACACAGGCAAACCGTGTGAAAAGACCGAACGATCCCATATCAGCCACTGCGTATTCGATAGTACCTGGGAAGCCAGTGAGGCATTCGAGCTCGATCGCAATCCCGAAGTTGTTGCATGGGTGAAGAATGACCATCTTGGATTTGAGATACTCTACATCTTCAGAGGCGTGGTCAGGAAATACCGCCCGGATTTTATTATCCGGCTGAAAACAGATGAGTTCCTAATCCTCGAGACAAAAGGGCAGGAGACTGAGCGGGATAAGACAAAGCGAGGATTTTTGGATGAATGGGTGACTGCGGTCAATTGTCATGGTGGCTTTGGTACGTGGCGATGGGCTGTATCAAGAAACCCTGCTGATGTTGTCGATATTCTTGAAAAGTCGGTGGTGAAATGATATTCGGAAGAATACCTCCATCCTGCGGAGTGGGTTATAACCACCGCAGCGAAAGTCCAAATACCGTGAAAACAGAGGTGCACCAATGATCGTCTCACACATCACCCTGAAAAACTGGCGCAATTTCCAATCGGTTGATGTTGATCTGGGCAACCGTGTTTTTCTGGTCGGTCCCAACGCCTCAGGCAAATCGAATTTCCTTGACGTGTTTCGTTTCCTGCGAGACATCACCACGCCTGGTGGCGGTTTGCAGAAAGCCATCAGTGATCGTGGAGGGATACCCAAAATACGCTGTCTTGCAGCACGTCGTGAGTCTGATGTTGAAATAGAGGTCTCCCTTACAGAAACCGCTGCCAAAGATATGTCGTGGAGATACGCAATCGGAATCAAGCAGGAGGTTCGTGGTTATCGCAATCCTTATCTTACTTATGAGAAGGTGTGGGCGGGGGACCAACAGATACTCAACCGCCCCGATCATGAGGATGAACAAGATAGGTTACGCCTCACCCAGACACATCTCGAGCAGATCAGCCTTAATCAGCCTTTTAGGGATATCTCCAAGTTTTTTGATTCTGTTCAGTACCTGCATCTTGTTCCGCAACTCATCCGCTACCCCGGTGCATTTCCCGGACCCGGGATTCCTGGAGACCCGTACGGACGAAACTTTCTGGAGCGTGTTGCCAGAACACCGGGGAGAACTCGCCAGTCTCGCTTGAAAAAGATAGAAGAGGCGTTGCGTGTAGCGGTTCCACAACTGAAGCATCTTATTGATATTAAGGATGAGTCAGGTATCCCACATCTGGAAGCAACTTATGAACACTGGAGACCCAAAGGAGCTAAGCAACGCGAAGATCAGTTCTCAGATGGAACTCTGCGTCTAATCGGCTTACTCTGGGCTCTGTTGGATGGGGACTCTTTATTGCTGCTGGAGGAACCGGAACTATCGTTGAACTCCGGGATCGTCAGTAAGCTGCCGGCTTTGATGCATCGATTGCAGCAACAGAAAAGATCCCGGCAGAAGCGGCAGGTGATGCTCAGTACGCACAGTGCAGATCTGTTGTCAGATAAAGGGATCGGTGGCGAGGAGGTGTTAATCCTGTCACCGGGTGCGGAAGGGACCGACGTCAAGGTAGCTTCCTCGATCCGGGAAATCCGTGGTTTGCTGGAAGGGGGTTTGAGCATAGCTGACGCAGTTCTCCCGAGAACGGTGCGTCAGATGGCGCTCGGAGATTTTTAAATGAGTTTGCTCATTCCCATCAACCTTGCCGTCGAAGATGATTTGAGCGAATCCGTTCTCAGAAAAATACTTCAGGACAGGTATGTGGTGGGCAACTGTTACAAGCGAGGTGGTTTTGGTTATCTCAAAAAGAACATTCGTGGATTCAACAATGCCTCAAAGGGGATGCCTTTTCTGGTACTGACAGACCTTGACATGGGCGATTGCGCACCAACACTCCTGAACGAGTGGCTGTTGGTTCCCGCCCACCACAATCTGCTCTTTCGTGTGGCGGTGCGGGAGGTTGAGTCCTGGGTTATTGCAGATCGCGATCGTTTCGCCAAGTTCATTGGTATCAGGAAGACTCTGGTTCC
>CBDUQO010000237.1:0-3061 GCA_965369365.1 uncultured Methanosarcinales archaeon | reverse complement strand
GGGGCGAAGGCAGCGAAGGCAGCGAAGGCAGGGCCGGTGGGCTGGTGTGAGTGGGTCTGGTGCGGGAGGCGGGGTGGTTGATGTGAGGGGATGGTTCTCGCGACTTTGTTTGCTGGGGTGAATTATGTTTATTTTGCGATCAAGAGGGTGCAGAAGGATGTTACAGGGATTGTGGTTCTAAGCGGGGTGATCTGTGGGAAGATGGTTTCAAACCGACCATTTCTCTATGCATCAACACGTTTAAATATCGATGCAATTAAGAAACATGTATGAATGTAGTGGTGACAGGTGGTGCAGGATTTATCGGATCCAATCTGGTATCCGGGCTGATCAAAGAACATGACGTAACAGTGCTGGACAACTTTCATACGGGAAGCAAGGATAATTTGAAGGACGTGAGAGGCGAGATAACTGTCATAGATGATTCGAGCGGTAACATCGGCAACCGACTCTCGAACTCTGATATCGACGCCATCTTTCATCTCGGCATACCATCCTCCTCCCCGATGTACAAGGAGAATCCAATGCTCGTTGGGTCCGCAATAAACGACGCCATCAGCGTCTTTGAGTTTGCGAAGAAAATGGGTGCGAAGGTTGTGTTTGCGTCGTCCTCCTCACTTTACAATGGGTTGCCAACCCCGAATCGGGAGGATATGGACGTAATGGTAGCCGATTACTACGCCGAGGCGAGGCTGGGAATCGAGCGTATTGCGGAATTGTACCACAAGTTATACGGGATCGACGTGGTAGGACTCAGGTTCTTCTCGGTCTATGGTCCACACGAGCGTGCAAAAGGGATCTACGCAAACATAGTCTCTCAATTCCTCTGGGAGATGCAGGATGGTAAAACTCCTGTAATCTATGGCGATGGTGAACAGACGAGAGATTTTACTTTCGTGAGCGATGTGGTTCGGGCGTGCATCCTTGCCATGGAAAAGGATGTGTCGGGCGCGTTCAATGTCGGAACAGGGGTGTCACATAGTTTCAATGATGTTGTTGACACTCTCAACGGCGTCCTTGGCACGGATATCGAACCGCAGCATATCGATAATCCGGTGAAGAATTATGTAGCTCACACACTGGCTGATCTGACAAAGGTGAAAGCCGCTCTCGGTTTCCGCTCTGAGTATTCGCTGGAAGAGGGTATCAGAGAGATTGCTTGAGGTGCGGAAATGAAGCTGAGTGCTGTTTGTGGTTGCGTTTGGTGTCAGAAGAGGATTGGGAAGTTTTATTACATTTGATCGCGATAATGGAATAATATCATCACAGCATTTGTGGAGAGGGAGATAACAATCATGACAAAGTCAGCATTGATCACTGGTATAACCGGGCAGGACGGCTCATATCTGGCAGAGCTGCTGCTTGACAAGGGCTACGAAGTGTATGGCGTGATAAGGCGATTGAGCACACCAAACATCTCACGGATAGAACATATCGCGGATAGACTCACACTTCTGGATGGTGATTTAACCGACCAATCTTCGCTGAATATCGCAATGCAGACCGCTCAACCAGATGAGGTGTATCATCTTGCAGCGCAGTCGTTTGTAGCAACTTCCTGGAACCAACCAGTACTTACTGGAGATGTTACTGGCGTGGGAGTTATTCGGATGCTTGAGGCAATCCGGCATTTCTGTCCGGACGCCAAGTTCTATCAGGCATCCAGCAGCGAGATGTTTGGGTCGGCAGACGAGATCCCTCAGAATGAGAATACGAGATTCCGTCCGAGAAGCCCGTATGCGGTGGCAAAGGTATACGGCTATTATGCAACAGTGAACTACAGGGAGAGTTATGACATGTTCTGCTGCAATGGGATTTTATTTAACCATGAATCTCCAAGAAGGGGCATTGAATTTGTTACAAGGAAGATCACAGATGGGGTGGCAAGAATCCATCATGGACTTTCAAAGGAATTGCGGTTGGGGAACCTGGATGCCAAGAGAGACTGGGGCTATGCCGGGGACTATGTCAAGGCGATGTGGTTGATGCTCCAGCAGGAAGTGGCGACTGATTATGTTATCGCAACCGGGGAGAGCCATTCGGTAAGGGAGTTTGTTGAACTGGCGTTTTCCGAGGTTGGGCTGGACTGGCAGGAGTACGTCAAGATGGATGAGCGGTTTATGCGACCTGCTGACGTGCCTGAACTGCGGGGGGATGCATCGAAGGCGAGGGGGGCGATGGGGTGGGAGGCTGAGACCTCGTTTGCGGAGCTTGTGGGGATGATGGTGCGGGCGGATGTGGAGGGGTATGAGAAGAAGAATGGTGGGAAATAAATTATCCTATCCATTTTAGTGCTATCCTGGTGAACACCTTTGAATACAGTTAGACGCGTAGCAAAAAATACGCTGTCTCTGGCATCAGCGGAAGTCATAACTAAACTTCTCGCTTTTGTTATGATAATTTTTATTGCGAGGCATCTACAAGATGTTGGATTTGGTAAATATTCCTTTGCTCTCGCTTTTGCCTCTTTTTTCGCAATTGTTTCTGATTTAGGGTTAAGCACATTGACGATAAGAGAAGTAGCAAGGGATAAATCGTTAGCCGGAAAGTATCTTGGGAATATCTTACTGGTCAAGTTCGTTTTATCTTTTGTTTCATTTTTGCTTGTCGTTGTTGCTATAAACCTAATGCATTATCCACCCGATACGACGTTAGCAGTATATATCGCTGGTGCCTCTGTCGTTGTAACTTCTTTTAATCAATTTTTTAGATCCATTTTTAGGGCATTTGAGAAGATGGAATATGAGACCGTGGTCCGTGTTATTGAGAAAGTTATTGTTTTTTCATTGGTTATGTGTTTGATATATTTTGGATATGGTTTAATAGAGATTCTTTTCGCATTTTTAATATCAAGCATTTTTGATTTTTTATTCAGTGGTTTAATCGTGCTTAAAAAGTTTGCAAAGCCAAAGTTGGAAGTTGATTTTTCTTTTTTGAAGAATGCCATAAAAGAGGCTTTGCCATTGGGTTTAACTGCGATTTTTGTCGTCATTTACTTTAGAATTGACACGGTTCTGCTTTCAGTAATGGAAGGAGATGCAGTTGTTGGTTGGTATAATGC
>CBDUQO010000236.1:0-3075 GCA_965369365.1 uncultured Methanosarcinales archaeon | reverse complement strand
AGCGCGTAAAAGCGGAGTGCTGTTGCTAACAGGATGATTGCGAGGAATAGCAGGACATATCTGTTCTTCCGGTTCAAGTGGGCACCTCTGACGTGAGCGATCCTCTACTTGATCACGCATCATCGGCGGCCATCTGGAGGACCATGAGCGCGTCGAGCGATGTCACTCTATGGTCTCCGCTCACATCTGCGATGTCGCTGTATTCACCGAGAACAGCTATTTCAAGCGCGATCGCGGCGTCGGCGGGGGTGAGGATACCGTCGTCGTTGAGGTCGCCTTTGAGCACATCGTTGATAATCCTGAGCCCTGGACATAACCAGATATAATCTCCGGTTTCGTTCAGAGTTTTTGATTCCCATGTTGCCAGCACTGCACCAGTCGCTTCACTGTACTGCGTGATTGAAACAAGTTGCACATCTTGGTATGCATTATAGCCGCTGATTGTTCCGGAAACTATCGTGTGACCAACGATATCATTTTGTAAGGAAAAACCATTGTAAAACAGATCCCCGTCTATAACCTTGCTATTTTTTGACAGTTGCAACCATACCGAACCGTTGTAATATACTTCAATGGCAGTAAGATTGTACTCATCCCAGAGTTGCCATGATTCATCGCTTGGGTTTACAAGCAAACATCCATCAATATCAGAGTACTGGGTTGTGTACCTCAACTGAACAATATTGCTCTCTGTAACGCGGAAAACCGCACCAACATAAGTGCTGAAAACTAGCGCACCTGTCGCGTTATAGTATCTAAACCATCTATCCTCATCCAAATCAATAATTTCATCCTTCGCAACCACACCATCTTTCGATAGTGACAGCCAGACCTTGTTTCCATAGAGATCAATATCCTTTGGGTCAAGCGAATACCCTTCCCATCGCTCCCATATCTCTCCTGTTGGATTTGCACTCGCATACGTCTTTGATTCATTGTCAATCAACTGCGCGCCTGTGCTCGAATACTGATTGACATTCCTGAGTTTGACAACATTCGCCAGGGTTCCTCTGAATACAGCATCGACTACACAATCAACCGACTCGAGACCGTTTCTGTACTCAAAGAGATCGCCAGACTCCAGTATACCCTCTTTGAGTATGGCGCCGTCTTTCGATAGCTCAAGCCATACTTTATCGGCACTATTATGATAGTACCATCCACTACAATAGTTGAGATCTTTCATCGTGAGCACATACCCGTCCGAGAGTTTCCATGACATACCCTCTGGGTCTCCCGATTTGCAGAAATACGATCCATCGACGATCAGGGCGGTTCCGCTGACCTCAGAATATTGGTCGACATCCACGAGTTTGACCGCGTTCGCCTCACATCCATGGAATACGCGATCCACAACGCAGCTTACGCCACCGATACCAGAGGTGTAGATGAACGTGTTAGCATAATCCTCGCTTAATATCTTCTCCTTCACTACCACGTCGTTCTTTGATAGTTGAAGCCGGATCTTATTACCGTGAAGACTGACATCGGGCACTGTGAGCATATAGTCATCAGAAAGATTCCACGAGATGCCACTTGGCTCTGTTGCCGTCGGGAGTAACTTAGATTCGTCGTTGATCAATATGCTACCATCGACCTCTGAACACTGATAGACCGCTCCAAGTTCAATCATGTTAGCATTGCACCCACGAAACACCATTTTCAGAGTTGCGTTGATGACCTCAGTTCCGTTTTTAACATAACTATACCTACAATCCGAATCAACCGGCGCGCTCCACTCCTCAGTCAGTACACTCTCATCAACCACCACACCATCCTTGCAAAGGACGATCCATGCCTTAACTCCTCCGAGATCGACCTGATTCCACCCAATGGTATAGTTTTCAGATAGATTCCATAAGTACCAGCCGCAACCACTTGATGCGAATCCGCCGGATAGTGGTGGTGGTTCGTTTCTGATCAGATACGGGTAAAATTCGATAGCGCCGGTATTGGATATAGTTTTGAAGGAGAGATTTCCCATGATCTGGCATGTCGATGGAGATTGGCTCAGATAAATACTTTTCCAGTTTCCAAAGGTGACCTGAGATGGAGTTACCGACGTCACCTGTATATTGTCGTAAGTCTCACCAGCGCTGATCTGGAGGGCATCATTATCGATCAAGAAGACGTATTTGACCTGTATCAGATTGGTCTCTGTTCCACGGAAGACTTGGGAGACATAGCAGGAGAATATTGGGATGTCGAATTCTCCAGCCACATCTTCTGTGTAAGTGTATACGCGATCCTGCAAATCAGGATCGCGGTCGATCACCTCGCTGTCAAGTTCCTTCCCGTTTTTGTGCAGACTGAGCCAGACCTTCTCACCCTCGAGATCGATCTGATTTGCAGTAAGTGCGAAACCTCCGCCAAGATCCCAAGCCTCGCCTGTTGAGAGGGTCTTGATATCAGTATCATTGAACTCGACCAGCGGCTTCGCGAGTTTGTCTGGTTTGCCATTGATAGCAACGTACATCTCGCCCATCCAGAACTCGATCCAGTATCCAGAGTCTCCGCCATAATGATCGCCCTCGACCGTCAATCCAAGATTCTTGTGAAGTTCGTATTCACGCCAGAATGGGGAAGTGGTGTATGTCAGAGCATCGGTCTCGATGGTTCGATCGATATCAGGTCCGGTGAGCGTGCCAGCCACAATCGTCAGCGTTTCTGTGCCGACACTACCATTTATATCGTAGCAAAATCCTCCAAAATTGTTTTCATCCCATACAATATCTTCGGTTTGCGCGCCTGTCAGCTGCACAATTTCACCACTGAACTCAAGCGCATCTGCACATGCACACCCGACAAACATCAGTACAAAAAATCCTATCAGCACACATTTCTCATTCCGATTCATTTAAACCACCTGTGATAATTGCTACTTTTCTCCACCTGCTATAAACCTTGTGTTTGGGATTTTCGGGCACGCTTCACCCCGGCACCCCAAACGCGGAATCGCGCTCGATCCAATCCCCGTCACTGTCCGTATCGAGCCCGTCAATCCGCCGCTGCCACGATATCCCTTCGGTCGAATGCGTGTAAGCGATGCTGCTGTCAACCTCCTCGCCATCGCGA
>CBDUQO010000235.1:0-3111 GCA_965369365.1 uncultured Methanosarcinales archaeon | reverse complement strand
AGCACCAACAGCACTCCTGGTTTCGGTGCAGCCGGCGGACTATCCGCAATATTGATACTGATCTTTGCACTGCGAAGGAGAACTACGAGGTAACTGTATCATGAACCGGGCATCAGTCGTATTCGTATTCGTGCTTTTACTAACGTCTGTTGATGCGGCGCAGGCGATCAGTGCGGCGGCTGGACCCGGGGTCATGATTGTAGACGCCCAGGTTACACAGGACTTCCAGGGAGTTGATGAGTACGAACTGGTGGTACATAATACCGACATAATTCCCCTGCAGGTGCATTTCACTCTCGAAGGGGATATCAATAACACATATATTGTGGATGTCGAGTTCGGCGATAACGATTTCATTTTGCAGCCAAACAAGAGGCGAACAATTCCCGTAGCATTTTCGACAAAAGTCGCCGGCACATATCATGGCAAGATACGGTCATTATTCAGCGGTGTACAGGAGTCGGATGAGCGAACCGGTGCTGATGTCGGATTTGCAGCAGCCACAAAAGTAACGATCAACGTCCGTGGCGAGCGCCCGGAAGGGCGTGTTACTGATGTCATGGTCGGCGATATCAAGATTAATGAACCGTTGCTGATAACTGCGGAGTTTGAAAACACAGGGGGCGTTGTGGCTTCGCCGCTCTTCAGTGTTACGATACTCAAGAACGGCGAGATGGTTGACACCGTATCTGCTCCAGGCACCGCGATCCTGCCGCAGGATGTGGGTGTGTTGAATGTGACCTGGGACTCAACAGGTCAGGGAACCGGCAATTATACAGCCAGTCTCGAGGTTAAACTCGGAGATGATGTGGTGTATGACAACAACCACAATTTTTCGATTGTGCTACAATTCGATTCCGAGCCGCTGAAACCAACTGCTCATGCGGCGATTGTGCGAACTCCGCACGACGAAGGTGGAAAAACGCCCCTCACAATATATCCCCTATTGATGGGGTTTGCATCAGCAGCACTGCTGATATTCAGAAAACAATCAGCCAGAGGGGGTGGGAAATAACAAAAGATATAATGGAAATATAATAAAATAAATATAGTATAATATCCGCTCGTCATCGACAAACCGTGGAAAAGATTATCTTTTTCACACAAACACAAAAAGGAGGAAAACAATATGAAATCAAGAATGTTTATACTGGCAATCGCCGTTGCGCTGACAGCATCCATGGCTGCCGGTACGCCCAACGAGACGTATTCGGTCGGTACCGATGCAATATGCATGATGGCTACCGCAGAACCCGTAATAAACGTCACGAGCTATAACATCACGCTGGGCGTCACCCGGGACTATACAATACCTTATGGCTTCACTGGAGAGCCGATTGACTTCACAATCGCTGTAACGGATTATAACGGCGCATCCGATATCGCAACGGTTGAATTGGTACTCTCTGATGACACATCCATCAGTGCTGATGATACTGTTGTGCCACTCACCCATGTTGTGGATGTGGACGCTACCACAGCAACGTTTGGAGCGACGTGGATTGTACCATCCACAAATGGTCTTAAACACGTGCTGGTTAATGCAACCGATAGTACTGGTTTATCTGCTACCAATAATGGTATTGAGGTCGGAGAGATATTCCAGAATCCGCTGATGGGCTTTGAGGTCAAGGATGGATCAGGAACTGCACTTACGACCGTCAGTTTCGCTGCATCCGCCCCGGGAACAAACAGCGTACCATCTGACCAGAACACGATCCAGATCATCAATACGGACCCGGATGGTGTTGGGATGAGAATCAAAGTATCGGTGGTGGCAACCGCAATGACTGATGGTACGAATGAAATCCCGGTGTCGAATATAGGGGTGGATGACACCCAGCTATCCGTGACGCCGACTGAAATCGACTCTGCTATTGATCCCCTGGAATCAGCCAGCCACAATTTCAAGCTGGATTATCCGGCAGGACTTGTAGCAGGCACATATCAGGGCGGCATAGATTTCGAGGTCGAGGCAATATGACCGATTACAAGCTGCTGGAAACAGCAGTTTGTTAATTTTTATTTTTACGAGAAAAATGAAAGACAACTCCTTTATCACTGCGCTGGTGCTGTTCATTGCAGTCATGTCGATAGGGCATGCTGTAGCTGAAGATGTCGAATGGGCGCGGGCAAATGAGTATACGCTTCATCTCCACGACCAATTCGTAAAAGAGGGGTTTGCGGTAGAGGCATGCAGTTTTAATATAGGCGACGGTCTCGTTCTCATAAATATATATCACAATGGATCTATAGTTACGACCGACTCTATGACCGGGGCTGAATCGATAAATCACAACGATGAGATCAATGTTACTGTGTTAAACGTGACTGGTTATGAGGTCGCATGGTGCGATGAAGAGTATGACCCAAGAGCGGATATCGAAGTGCGTTTGCGTGCCAGACCGGAGCTTCAGTTATCAATCTCAACCGATGAAGAGGCACCGTATCCTGAGGATAATGAGATTCACGCAGAAGTTCTCTTGAAGAACACCGGAACCTGCAAAATCGAGGATGTGAAGCTCAACATAAATGCCGGCGGCATGCGGACAATAAGTAATCGGGTTCACAATTTCGATGAGATCGCAAGATACCGCTCGGAAACAATAAACATATATCTCAAGATACCATACCTGATGGAGAAACAGTCATTCGAAATCACAGCCACCGCAGCCGGCAAGAGCTGGGACGGTGAGAGGCACACAATCTCTGCTTCGAAATCAATCACGGTGTTGCCCTGCTGGAAGATGCTTGAGATCAAAAAAACAGTGACTGAATCAGTATATCTGCATGGCAACTGTTTCAATAATTATAACGATTCAAACAGTTCGGTCGCTTCCTGCGCTATCGTGAATCTTACGGTTCTCAATCCCGGTTTGATCGATATCAACTGTATTAAACTCACAGACTGCCTTCCGGAGAACTTTACGCGGGATGATGGTTCGAGTCTGGAATGGACACTGAATCTGACTCCAAACGAAAAGAGGCAGTTTTCTTATTCGATGAACCCTCTATCTATGGGGGTATGTAAAATCCCGGTTGCTACAGCCAACTGGAGTTTATGCAAAAGAAATTATATTTTGAATTATTTTAAAGATACTGACATAACCA
>CBDUQO010000234.1:0-3115 GCA_965369365.1 uncultured Methanosarcinales archaeon | reverse complement strand
ATGGTTGGTTAATCTGGATGCGGTCATGGTATATTTGTTTTTACTGCGAGGGGGTAGTAGGACTGTGAGCAGTCGTTGGTTGCCGAAAAACCCGGACATACACCATGCTGATACCCAATATCCAAAAGCAGAGACTGTGCAGATCGGTTCACTGACGCTTCAAGCTGTAAGTGCAGCAGGCGCATAAACATTCTGATCCGATCCGAAGTACGAGTCATAGATGTGTTGGTACACCAGATCGCACTTCTGCTCATACAATTCTTGTGTGTAGCACTGTGGTAGTCCCTCTCCCAAAATTTCCTCGATAGTCACCCTCACCGCCGCCCGGGATTGCTGGTGCTTTCGCCAATCAAGCACGAATTTTTTCTGTTTTAACGTACCGAGCAGCTCACGATCCACTTTCTTGACCTGCTGCTTCTCTTGCTCGCTTAACTCTATCTCCGGTCTGGTCAGCAGGTCGAATATGGCAAGTTCCTCTTCGGACAGTTGCTCAGCAATGCACCGCTTCTCCTCTTCGTTAAGGCTCTGTGCGAAGTCAACAAGCTGCCTGAAAAATTCGTCAATATTCATGCTTCCGGTATTATACTCCTCGATCATCTCCTTGAACCGTTCCAGATAATCCATTCGCGTGCGGTTGAGACGGATCATCTTCGTAAGTTTACTGTTGATGGTTCCTCTCAGTTTTTCCGCCTCGGTTCGCTTGTATCCCTGTTCAAACTTAGCCCGGAGTGCATCGAAGTCGATCTTGCTCAGATCTACGAGATGATCCGAGCCATACGGTTCTGTACGATAACAAATCTCATACCCCTCGGAAGCAATTGACTTATCAAGAAGACCCTCGACCGCCCTCATCACTTCGGAGATATCCGCATGAGGTGTGCGGGACTGAAGCCCTTGGGCAATGACGCCAAAGAGAACACATCTCGGAGCCAGTTCGTTTGCTGCCGGATCTGGCAGAATTGCCCTGTAAAGCTTGCTCACATTTCCAGCCAGCAGAAGGTAGCGTTTCTTCGATTCATCGTTGATCAGAATCGCATCCACTGCACCCTTCACCAGTTTTATCTTCTCGAATCCATCCGCCATCCGGATTGCGTTTAGCTCGATTCCGCGTTCGGCACAGAATGTAGCCGCCTCCTCGATAGCTGCTCTTAGTCGCCCCACCAGCACCGATTTTTCATTCACAGGCGTACCACCATCCCCACCATCTCGTCCGGAACCTGAACCATAGATCGCCAGCGCCTTCTGCATGTCCCGGAAAATCCCGACGTAATCGACGATCAAGCCGTTGACCTTGTCCTGAAAGACCCGATTAGCCCGTGCGATGGCTTGCATCAGGGTGTGGTTGCGCATCGGCTTGTCGAGGTAGATTGTGGCGCAGTTGGGTGCATCAAAGCCAGCCATCCACATGGCGCAGACGAAGACGATGCGGAAGGGGTTGTTAGGGTCCTTGAATTTAGAGTCCATATCTTCATTCACTATTCGCCTGCGGTGGGGGATGATGTCCAGTCCCTTCTTTCGCATATCTTCTACTTCGTTCTGTGACTGGGAGATCACCACTGCCATGTCCACCTCTTCCATATAGTGGATTTTCGCCTCAATCGCTGCTCTCTCCGCGCTAAACGCATACGATGTTGCAGCGAGTTCACCTCGCAGTTGGTCCAGATACTGTTCCCAGTGCTTCCGGACTTTGTCGTACATCCGTATCGCTGTTGCCTTATCGATACTGACCACCATCGCCTTGCCCCGAAAGCCCCTACCCATGAAATGCGACACAATATCCTCTGCGACAGTCTCAAGCCGATCCTCACGCGTGATCAGGTGATACTGGCGGGCAAACTCTCGCTCCAGTCTCTTCTCCTGTTCATCATCCAGTTCGGCATCTTCCAGCAAACGCTCCATGTCTTCATTTAGGTCCTCGTTGGTCAGTTGGATCTCTGGAATCCGGTTTTCATAATAGAGCGGGACTGTCGCACAGTCTTCCACTGATTGCTTGAATCCAAAGATGCTTATGTAATCACCAAAGATCTCACGGGTCTTTTCCTCTCCTATGATTAGCGGGGTTCCGGTAAACGCGATGAATGATGCATTTGGTAGTGCAGTGCGCATATTGAGCGCGAGCGTGTCATACTGACCGCGGTGCGCCTCATCAGCGATGACGATAATATCTGACCGCTCCGTGAGAACGGGGTGTCTTTCTCCTTTCCCGGTGCGGAACTTCTGGATTAGCGTGAAGACGTAACGATGGTCTTCGCCAAGCAACTGCCGCAGATGAATGGAATTTGTCGCATGAGCTTGCTCTTCGGTTACCACACCGGTATTTGCGAAGTTCTTGTAGATCTGTGTATCCAGATCCTTCCGGTCGGTCACGATGACAAAAGTCCAGTTACCAGATATCTTCCGCAGGACCTTCTGAGAGAAGAAGATCATCGAGACGCTCTTGCCGCTACCCGGTGTGTGCCAGAAGACGCCGAGTTTGCCATTTCGGGACTTGATACCCTCGAGCGCCTCAATCGTGCGCTCCACGCCGAAGTACTGGTGATTCTTTGCAACCAGCTTAACAAGCCCGCCCGGCACCTCCATGAAAACCATATAGTTCTCAACAAGATCAAGCAGCCGTTTGGGCTCACAGGTGCCGCGGATCATCGTCTCCAGTGAGATGATCCCCTCCTCGCCTTCATCGTTGATCTTCTTCCAGTCAGCAAAATGCTCCCACGCAGCCGTGGCACTGCCGACCTTGCTATCACTGCCGTTTGAGAGGATGACTAACTGGTTGTACCAGAGGATGTGCGGGATCGTGTCCCTGTAATCGGTCAGATTGTCAGTGTAAGCAGTCTCCAGTCGTTTATGTGGTGCCTTAAGCTCGATGAATAGAAACGGGATACCGTTTACGAAACCGACCAGATCGGCGCGGCGTTTATGCATTTCTCCGGTGACCCAGAACTGCGATGCAAGAAAGAAGTCGTTGTTATCCGGCTCATTCCAGTCGATCACCCTGACAGTCTCGACAGTCTCCCCCTCGCCGTTCGGATCAGGAATCCTCACCTTCACACCGTCCTTGATCAGGCGGTAGACCTCGCTGTTTGCCCGTGCAAGACTCATCGCGCTGCGGTCGCGG
>CBDUQO010000233.1:0-3143 GCA_965369365.1 uncultured Methanosarcinales archaeon | reverse complement strand
TAGTGGACGGGTCACAACTGGCTCATGTGATTCAGAACCTGATCAGTAATGCGATCAAGTTCCGGGGCGAGGGTGCACCAGACGTTCATGTCGCAGCAGAGCGAAAAGGCGACGAATGGGAGTTTTCGGTCGCGGACAACGGAATAGGAATCGATTCCGAGTTTTTTGAGCGGATATTTGTGATATTCCAGCGTCTGCACGGCAGGGACGAGTATTTGGGAACCGGAATCGGACTTTCCGTATGCAAGAAGATTGTGGAGCGTCACGGCGGCAGTATGTGGGTGGAATCAGAGCCTGACAAGGGGACGACGTTCTACTTCACGATTCCTGCAAAAGGAGGGGCGTACAATGAAATATGAAATCTCAGAACTCATCAATATAGACAAGGTTCAAGCCCTTACCGACAGCTTTTGTGAGGCTGTCGGAATTGCATCAGCAGTAATAGACCTGGACGGGAGAGTGCTGACCGGCTCGAGATGGCAGAAGATCTGTACAACGTTTCATCGAGTGAATCCTCAAACATGTCGCAAATGCATTGAAAGCGATACGATCCTTGTGAACAAGCTCACAAACGGAGAGGGATATGCCATTTACCAGTGCCGGAATGGCTTGGTCAATGCCACTGCGCCTATCCTGATTGCGGGCGAGCACATAGCGAATTTCGTGGTCGGGCAATTCCTATCAGGGCAGCCGGATTGCGAATATTTCCGTAAACAGGCACATAAACATGGCTTTGATGAAACAACATACCTCGAGGCGTTATCCGATGTACCGGTCATTGCAGAAGACCGGATAAAGCCAATTCTGGAATTTCTTGTAGGATTTGCGGAATTCGTAGGCGAGATGGGTCTAACCCGGATCAGGCAATTGGAAGCTGCAGATGCTCTTGCAGAGAGTAATGAAAAATGCCTTGAAGCAATCATCACAACATCTCGGGACGGGATATTTGTTCTTGATTCTTGCGGAAACTTCGAATTTGGCAATGACGCCACATCCGAGATACTTGGCTGGACGATGGAAGAACTCATCGGCAAGTCGTTCATGACGGTGATTCCGCGTGACGTCCATGAATTCATGTCGCATCGATGGAATGAATTGTGCAGGGGTGAAGGGGAACCTTATGAGGTTGACATCGTTACGAAGGATCGTGAGAGGAGATCTTTGTGTGTCAGCCATAGCCATACAGAGATTGCTGGCAACAGGAAATGCTGCGTTGTTATACAGGATGTAACAGCGCGAAATGCTGCTGAGGATGCGCTGCGACAATCCGAGGAGAATTATCGCACCATCTTTGATGCGGCAAACGACGCCATATTTGTACACGACATAGAGAACGGCGATATCATCGATGTCAATCAGAGGATGTGTGAGATGTGTGGTTGCACGCCGGATGCGGCTCGGCTTCTCAGCGTGGGGGACTTCAGCGCAGGCAAGCCGCCTTATGCTCAGGAAGATGCGATGCAGTGGATTAGAAAAGCATCCGAAGAGGGACCCCAGCTCTTTGAATGGCTGGCAAAGGACATACCAGGCAGATTGTTCTGGACTGAGGTAAACTTAAAACGCGTCGTAATCGAGGGTGAGGATCGCTTGCTTGCGATAATGCGGGACATCAGCGAGCGCAAAGCTGTTGAGGCGGAGCTTGAGAAATACCGTGAGCATCTTGAGGAGTTGGTTAAAGATCGCACTGATGAACTCCGGCACGAAATCAGCGAGCGCAAGCATCTGGAGGGGAGGATGGAGCATCTCAACCGTGTATTGCGTGCCATCAGAAACGTTAACCAGCTCATCACAAAGGAACATGACCGGGACAGACTGCTTCAGGGTGTTTGCGACAACCTTATTGAGACTCGAGGTTATCACAATGCCTGGATCGCCCTGATAGACGAAGCAGGGACTTTTGTAACGACTGCCGAAGCAGGGCTGGGTGAAGCGTTCGTGCCCATGGTCAAACGACTGAAGCATGGAGAATTGATCGAATGCGGACAGAAGGCGCTTTTGCAATCAGGGGTCGTAGTGATAGATGATCCGATTTCTACCTGCGTGAATTGTCCGCTCATGGAACAGCATGGTGGCAGAAGAGCAAAGACCATCCGGTTGGAACACGGGGGGCGGATTTATGGTCTGCTTTCAGTTGCAGTCCCTGCAGAGCTTGCTGCTGACCGGGAAGAGCGGGCATTGTTTGCAGAAGTAGCCGGGGACATTGCTTTTGCTCTTCATGCCATCGAACTTGACGCTATGCGCAAGCGTGCCGAAGATGCGCTCAAGGAAAGCGAAGACCGTCTCAGGATAAAACTCGATTACATTCTATCGCCTGATAAAGATGTTAAAAATATTTCCCTAACTGATTTAATTGATTTGGAAGACCTTCAGCAAATCCAGGATGCCTTTGCCGCTGCAAATGATGTAGCATCCATTATCTCGGATATCAATGGTAAGCCAATCACAAAAGCAAGCAATTTCTGCGGTGTGTGCGAGATCATCAGAAGCACCGAAAAGGGAGATATAAACTGCGTAAAGTCTGATAAGATTCTCGGGGAGAACGCAAAGGCACTTATGAAACCAACTTATGGAAAATGTCTTAGCTGTGGTTTTGTCGATGCCAGCGCTCCAATAATTGTTGGAGGGGAGCACATTGCAAACTGGCTGATCGGTCAGAGCAATGCAATGGGTGTCGATAAAAATAGAATCGAGACGTATGCAAGGGAAATTGATGCTGATGCAGACGAAATGCTCGATGCTTTTGAAAGGATGCCGGAGATCTCACTGGCAAAGTTCGAAGAAGTGCTTGACTTGTTATGGCTGATGGCGAAAAAGCTCTCTGCTCTTGGACACAACAATTTGGTACTAGCTAAGGACGTTACCGAGCGTAAAAGTGTTGAAGAAGCGCTGCGCAAGAGCGTTTTGGAGTTGGAGAGATCCAATGCCGAGCTTGAGCAGTTCGCGTACGTCGCGTCACATGACCTGCAGGAGCCGCTTCGCATGGTCTCGAGTTATGTGCAGCTTCTGGCACGGCGATACAATGGGAAACTCGATTCTGATGCCGACGATTTCATCGGGTTTGCGGTGGACGGCGCAAAACGGATGCAGGTACTGATCAACGATCTGCTGGTCTATTCCCGGGTGGGAACACGCGGCGAACCGTT